>CARFEX010000061.1 GCA_948971535.1 uncultured Eubacteriales bacterium
ACTCCCAAACGAATACCAGCATAAATGAGAGCTTTATCATAATTTGCTTCATCCATAATACAAGCTATCATATTTGCTATAAACATCGCTGACAAAAAACTCAAAACAGCTTTAATAATTAACAAACTAACATAACCAACAAAGAATCCCCAGTGTTTTTTATAAAATTGAATTAATGAACCTAGTCCACTCTTATTTTTAGTTTTCATAAATTTACCTTTTGTTTTTCTATTAAATAATTCACAGAAAAAATATTTTAACTTTTCTAGTTAAAATATTTTTTCTTTTTAAAATGTTGGAACTACATACGTATCAATACCTAGCAAACATGCAACTTCGTCTGAAAAATATACGAATGCGTCACAAATAGCAAGATAAGCCTTGTATATACTTTTTAAATTTGCCGCAGGATATGTTTTAATAAGTTTTTCATACTCCTGCTTTGTTATAAATTTCTGTATATTTCTATGGTTTTTCCCTGTACTGATTTTGAAATCGTTTTTGAAACCAACATACCAATCTATCATTTTCATAAGTTCTGGTCTAAGAACAGTTTCTAATATTTCCATTGCAAATATTTCTTGTTCTCTAAAATAACCTTTTAATACTGAAAACGAATTCCACCAAAACTTATTACAAGAATTATTAAAATCACTTTTGCTAGGCTTTTTAACAAAGAAGTTTTCTTTACAATTCTTTGTTTTTGTGAGCAAACCATTTTTATCAAATAAAATTTTATAATTTTTATCTAAAAACCCCACTTTATTTAAATTTTCATAAGTTTGAAATTTAAAATCCATTCGGTGTCCTTCTCTATATTGAACTGGAAAACTATAAACATTCTCTTTTATTGCAATTCGGCTATCACAAGCTGACTTTGCCTCTATGAGCATAACATCACCAAATTGAGTAAGCCATCTCTTGTTTTTAAGAAAAGGTTTGATATCTTTAACTGCATAAACAACATCAAAATCACTAAATGCATCTACACCCTGTTCTATATTTGCCATAGAACCTATAATATAGCATGCTCCGATATCATCTCTTGATTTTCCAAAAGTTTTCATTTTTTCAAACATATCTTCACAAAATGCTCTGTAAATTTTATATTGTTCTTCGCCAAAGTTTCTCTTGTTAAGTATTCCCATATGTGCATATCTCCATATAAAATATAGTTTTTATCCTAAAAAGTCCGCTAAAATATAAGCGGACCATTCGGTTTATTTTTTATTTCTTCTAAGTTTTTCAATCCAAGGTGGAACCTGTGATGGTCTTTCAACATCAACTCTTGAAGAAGCAATATCATTATTTGGAGTCAAGCTGACTTCAGGTTTTTCTTCTTCCTTCTTTGCAGTTTGATACTGGCTAAACAAGCTTCGTGCAGAAGGCATTTCCTTTTTAAGTCCCATGTCACCTATGTTTCTAGCATTTGCCACTGGTGTATCCTTTTCTTTTGTTTCATCTAATGATGAAGGAAAACCTGTAGCAATAAGAGTAATTTCAACTGCATCGTGCATTTGTTCATCAATGCTTGTACCAAGGATAATATTACAGCTTTCATCTACGACTTCACGTACTAAAGCTGCAGCTTCACTAAGGTCATCTTGAGTAAGGTCATTTCCGCCCTTAATATTTATAAGTAGACCTGTTGCTCCCTCAATAGTAGTTTCTAGAAGAGGACTTGCAACTGCTTGCTTAACAGCATCAAGAGCTTTATTGTCACCTGTACCATAGCCAATACCCATGTGAGCAAGGCCTTTATCTTTCATTATAGTAGTAACGTCTGCAAAGTCAAGGTTGATAAGACCAGGGAAAACAATGAGGTCTGAAATACCTTGCACACCTTGTCTAAGTACATCATCTGCAAATCTAAATGATTCTGCAAGCGGAGTTTTCTTTGGAACGATTTCAAGAAGTTTTTCATTTGGAATAACAACGAGTGCATCCACATACTTTTTAAGTTTTTCTAGACCTTGTTCAGCATTTTTATGTCTAACAGGTCCTTCAAATGAGAAAGGTTTTGTTATAACTGCGATTGTAAGAATACCCATTTCTTTTGCAATTTGAGCAATTACTGGAGCTGCACCAGTTCCAGTTCCGCCACCCATACCAGCTGTAATAAATACAAGATTTGTGCCTTTTAACATTTCAGTGATATGAGCTTTGCTTTCTTCTGCTGCTTTTTGACCAATCTCAGGCTTAGCACCTGCACCAAGACCTTGAGTTAGTCTTTCACCTATTTGCAGTCTAGTTTCAGCTTTAGAAACTAAAAGTGTTTGTCTATCAGTATTAACTGCAACAAATTCAGCCGAACTAACCCCTGCATCAATCATACGGTTTACAGCATTGTTACCGCCTCCGCCAACACCAATAACCTTGATTTTTGCAACCGATGTCATCATATTGTTATCCATATTCCGCTCCTTGATGTTAATTTACAATTTTATTTTAACTCTTTTTTATATATTTTGCAAACAATCTGAACAAGATTTTTTACAAAAATGTATAAATTTTCAATTTTTTTTGCTTTTATGCATTTTACAAGTACTATTCACCCCTTAGTGCACTGGCCACAAGAGAGTAAATTGATGCAAGATGAGGTTTATCTTTGCCAGGAAGTGGTGGCACTGCATAAGATATATTTCTACCAAGACATTTAGCTAAATAATCTCTTCCACCTTTTATTTTGCAAACACCTGCACCACATAGATATACTGGAAGATATGGAATGTACTGACTTGAAAAGAGTTGAACACATTTTGAAATTGCACTTCCGATAGTATCTATAGTATATCCAACCACCTCATTTGCAAGATTAAGTGGAATTTTTATAACCTTGCCTAAGTCAGTCGTAAGTTCATAAAAATCGTTAGCCTTGCCTTTAAGCGACAAAACAACCTGTTTTTTTAATCTATCAGCTTCGGTAAGCGAAAGGTCAAAAGCTTCAGCAAGGTCGTTTGTTATAAAAGCTCCACCTATTGAGAATGATGAAAGATTGACAATTCCTTCACCTTTAACTATAGCTACACTTGTTGTAAGGTCACCAATATCAACAAGCAAATTCAAATCTTCTCGTTCTTCTTTTGAAATAAGAAAAATCGATTCTGCAAGCGGTTCTGAAATGTACTCTACTGCACAGAACCCAAGACCTGCAAAAATATTATTGAAAAATTCTATAAAATCCTTTCCTCCATAAACGATTGAAAGTTGACCGCTTAGTGAATTTGCAATCTCACCTATTGGGTTTTGTATCCACCTATTGTCATCAATTTTGAAAGAAATAGGATTAACTGAAACAATTTCAACTTTTTCCCCTTTAACCTTTTCACCAGCCGAATAGAACATAGAGTCTATATCACTTTGTTTAATTTTTTTTCTTTCTCCAAAATTAATAGTTGCAGAAGTTGACACAACTGAAGAAAATTCAGCAGGAATACCAATATAAACTTTATCTGATTTACCAGTTATTGTATAATCTAGGTCATTTAAAATTTGCTGAAAAAGAAAAGGAATTTTATCTTCATTTAAAAATCTGCCCTCATAAAAACCATCATAATCGCATTTGACTTGATTTTTTACAACAAATGTATTATTTAATCCATAACTTGCTACCATTGCCCTTATTTTTGATGAGCCTATATCAAAAACCAAAACATAATTATCTTTCATGTAAACCTCAAAATTATCTAATACTATAAGTGTAAATAAAAAAACGAAGTTTGTCAAATAATTAACAAACTTTCTTTTGGTGGAAGAACAACAAAATAACAATTTTGCCCATTTCCACTTTCTTCTAAATAATAATTATTTATATTTATTGTTGCGCTGTCCAAAAGTTCCTTTGTCCAAATTTTGGGACTTTCTTCACCTTCAACATTAAATTCAGTTCCTATCAGCGAATAAATTTGTGAATAAATCTGAAGAAAAACTGAAAGCTTGTTCTTAAGTAAATATGTGCAATTTTGAATATTATATGTTTGACCATTAAAAGTTTTTATGCTAGCCTCTAAAAGGTCTTTTTTAAGCATACTATCATAAACTTTTGAAAACGCTATACTTTCTATTATGGCTGTTTGCTCATTGAGCTTTCTATTGTTTTCGATAAGCCCTGAATAAATTGGTGCATAATCTAAAACTTGTAAAAAACTACCTATTGTATACTCTTTGTTTTTGACATTTATATTCTCTAACAGCATTGCATTATCTTTGGTAGAATTATATTCTGAAACTATATTTAAAATTTTAAAGTTTTCGTCACATATTAGAAAATCGTTTTCGGTCTTGATAGCATATACCTCTTCTCGCTCTGCTACATGCAAGACAAATTTGTTAGGGAAAACAGTTTCAATGTTAACAACTTCCAAATAAGGAAATTCTTTTTCAAGCTTGTCCACATACCCCTTTTTACTGTGAAAGACTATAGTAGAATTATATCTAAAATCTCCTTTTTCAATAATTTGTTCCTGCATTCCTACAAGCTTGTCTACACTTGTATGAAATTTTATATCCACAGTTTTAAGAGTGAAAACAGTAAATAACAATATTAAAAATATTGCTACTATGCCTATTATCACTCCACCAGCTATCAACCATTTTTTTTTAGTCAACTTCCTCCATCCTTTTTATATCAGCACCAAGCATTGCCAGATTTTCTTCTAAATGATAATACCCTCTATCTATAAAGTTTATTCCGCTTATTGTAGTATAACCTTCAGCCACAAGTCCCGCCATAACCAAAGCCATACCTCCACGTAGGTCGTGAGCATTAACTTCAGCTCCATAAAGTTTTTCTCGTCCGCTTACTACACATACTTTTGATTTAAACCTTATATCTGCATTCATTTTTATTAATTCTGGCACATGATGAAATCGAGATTCAAACAGATTTTCGACAAACAAACTATATCCTTTGCTAATAGAGGCAAGAGCCATCATCTGTGGTTGTAAATCTGTAGGAAAGCCAGGGTACACAGCAGTTTCAATTTCTCCAATACTTTCCAATCTCCCCTTTGCTTTCACTTTTATTTTATCACCTTCTATGTCAAGTTGGCAAGCAGATTGAGCAAGTTTCGACAAAAGTGCATGATTATGATGTGCAATAAAATTGTCTATTTCCACTTCTCCACCACACATTGCTACAGCAAGTAGATAACTTCCTGCAGTAATTCGGTCAGGTATAGTTTTATACTTTGTACTACAAAGCTTTTTAACACCTTCTATTGTAATCATGTTTGTACCTGCACCTTCAATCTTAGCACCAGCGCTATTTAAAAAATTTTGCAAATCTTCAATTTCAGGCTCTTTTGCTGGATTAAATATACGAGTGATACCTTCAGTCAATACTCCTGCCATAATAATATTCTCGGTAGCACCAACACTTGGAAAGTCTAATATAATATCACTCCCTTGCATATTTTCACCGTTTGCATAAATGTAACCATTTTTCTCTACAATTTTTGCACCAAGTAGACGCAAACTTGAGATATGCATATCTATTGGGCGAAGACCAATATCACAACCGCCAGGATAAGCTACTTTAGCAGATTTCATACGTGCAAGTAGTGGTCCTAAACAAAAGACAGAAGAACGAAGAGTTGAAGCAAGAAGTGACGGAACAATAGAATTTATAATCGACCTTGCATTTATAATAAGGTTGTTTTCCTGCCATAAAACAGAAATACCCAAATTTTTTAGTATTTCTATCATATTTAATACATCACTATAAGGCGGAACATTTTCTAATATAACCTCACCATTAACAAGAATCGCTCCGGCCATGATAGGCAAAATTGCATTTTTTGCACAATCTACTTTTATTTTACCATAAAGTCTTTTCCCGCCATTGATAAAAAATTTTTGCATAATATCCTCTCCATATTTCTTATGTTGAGAGATATATTAATGTGAAATG
>CARFEX010000062.1 GCA_948971535.1 uncultured Eubacteriales bacterium
ATTCTTTTAGGAATATCTCTCGCCAGACTAACTTTTTCTGGTGATGTGGTTTTTATTGTCGTAACATCTATTTTTGTTGTGCTAACCTCGGTTGTTTTATTGATTTGTAGAAAATGGAAATTTTTGTTGATTTTACTTGCAGTGTTTTGCCTAGGTAATGGATTATATTTTATTTGTGCACCAAGACTACAAGTAAAAGATTATGCTGAACCTGTTGTTGTGACAGGTAGGGTAAGTGATAGAATAAAAGTTGGTGAGCATTTTCAAAATATAGTTCTTGAAGATGTCACTATAAATGGAGAAAAGTCCAAAAATATTTATTTATCTTATCAATTTGAAGAAAATGCTCTTTTAGAGTGTGGTGATAGAGTTGCCTTCGTAGATAGTTTGACAAGAGAACATTACTATCAGCTTGGAGATTTTAATACTTTTGCATTTCGCAATAATATTGGATATAGAGCAAGTGTTGTTTATAATTATTGCACAATAGTAAAAGGTGGGAACAGATATTTTGATGAAAATATTCGTTTAACTGTCAAGCAAAGACTTTATTCGGCTATGGATGAAAAATATGCTGGCATTTGTTATGCAATTTTGTTTGGAGACAAACAGTCTTTGACTGATGATATAAAAAGTATATTTACAAGCACTGGTGTAATTCATATACTTACTGTTTCAGGCTTGCATGTTGGATTTTTGACCCTGCTTATTTTTTGGATTTTGAAGAAATGTCATGTTAATAGGTGGGTGACTCTTTTTATAACTTTATTTTTATTATTTGGTTATAATTATCTTTGTGGCTTTCCTCCGTCAATGCTTCGTGCGAGTTTTATGAGCATAGTACTTTTAACCGCTCGGCTTTCGGGCAAAGAATATGACACATTATCCGCTATAGCCTTCGCGGGCATAGCTGTGCTTGTTATCAATCCGTTAAGTGCTCTTGATGTTGGCTTTTTAATGAGTATTTTTTGTGTGACAAGTATTGTTCTTCTCAACGACCCTATAATGTCAGTGTTTGAAAAAGTTTTCCCAAAAAAGATTGCTGGATATCTAGCTATTTCTATTTCAGCTCAGCTTGGTATTCTGCCTTTCACTGCCTCATTTTTTCAAAGCTTAAATGTGCTTTCTCCATTTGCTAACTTATTTATTGTGCCAATATTTGCTTTGATGTATCCATTGTTGTTTTTAATAACAGTTGTAAATTTTATATTGCCATTCATTTCGCCATGTTTGATTGTATTCCAATATATTTTGATTTTAATAGAATATATAGCAACGTTTTTTACTCAAACTTCGCTTTATATAGACTTAGGTCAATTTAAGCTCTATGTTGTTGTATTGTATTTCTTGATATTATATTCAATAAGTTACTTTAATCTTTTTAAAGTTGTAAGCAAGCTATTTATGGTTTCTGTACTAGTTCTTGGTTTGTCCTGTGGTGTGTTTATAGCTACAAGACCACAAGTTCGGTCGGGTGTAGACGTTGTTTTTACAGGTGGTTATAATATTGTGATAACCGACACAAGTGGCGAGCGAATTATGCTAACGCAAACCTTTATACCAAGCCTTTACAAATATCCTTCAAAATTCAATGTTGACAAAATACATGTTATAGCTGGGACTAGCCAGATTTGGAATGTCAGCATGAAAGAATTGCATAAGTATAACTATAATATTGGGTTGTGGCTTGATGAACCTTATGATAAAGATGGATTTTTACAGGCACAGAAAAATGTAACTTACCACCTATCAGAATTTGATGTAACTTATGTTTATCATGAAGATGAGTTTTTGGGAATTTCGGTTGAATGGGATAACCATAAGTTACTATATTTAACAAGCTTTAATCTTTCTAACGCAGAAGCTTCAAAACTATTAAATGCAAAGTATGATGACTATGATTTGGTAGTTTCACGAGGAAATGAGTTTTTGTTTTCTTGTTTTGGAAATGCTACTTTTGTCAGCTTTGATTATATTTCAATCTCTGACTATAACTATCAACGTGACGGAAACTTACATTTTGAAATAGGTGAAACAATATATTGTAAAAGTTTAGATTAAAAAAAGAACAGCCTTAAAAACAGCCGTTCTTTTTTTGTTTAATTTCAAAACATAATAAGTAGAATTATAGTTATAGCTAAATGTTATCAAGAACACTTATATTTGTTAACGAATATATAATTTTATCGTTAATGAGGAGGGATAATGGCTAACGAAGATTTTTACATAGGTGCGAATGACGAACATGGTGTCAATCCGCCAACTGCTGGTAAGCGTACACCAGTTGTACCTGGGCTAAATAGAGTTATATATGAAAATGAATTTAATCGTGCTGCAAAAAATGCGTTTATTGAGGCTTGTATGCGTCAAGACTTTTCGGTCTATGACGTCAAACCTGAGCTTCAAGATATTTCAATTTCGCAAAGGGTGGTTAGAATAAATAGACAAAACCTAACTTTGCTAGTAACATTTGCTTACAATGCTTTTGGAACAAGTTTCAATACAGCATCAGGTTTTGAGGTGTTTTATTCGCCAAGAAATCCAAAGGCAACTCAAAGTCGAGAACTAGCAGAGGATATTTATGAAAGTCTTAAACAGGGCACACAGCAAAATGCAAGAGGAGTAAAAACTCTTGATGTAGGTGTACTTTCAAGTGTAAATTGTGTTTCTGCTCTTATTGAAGCAGGCTTTATGACCAATTTGAGAGAGGCTCTTCTTATGTTAAACCCACTATTTACAACCGAAGTAGGAGAGGAGGCTTGTCAAGGAGTTTGTAAATACTTAGGAGTAAATTACATACCTCGTGATAATTTGGCGAACTATCCATTACTTAAAAATGGTTCACGTGGCAACTTTACTTACTTATTACAATTTTTGCTCAATCAGTATGGCTACCGCTTATCTGTGGACGGAATTTTTGGTAATGCTACTCGTGATGCAGTGATAGACTTTCAAAAGAATAACTCTCTTTCTGCAGACGGCATTGTAGGAAACAACACTTGGAAATACCTTTTAACTCTTCCAACATATCCATTGCAAAGACGTTCGTTTAGAGGAAGTTATGTTCGCTTCATGCAACAACTTCTTGAAAGCAATGGTATTCCTGTTGGAAGCATCGATGGAATTTTTGGTGCAAATACAGAGCGTGCTGTTCGCACATTCCAACAAACCAACGGTTTATCGGTTGACGGTATAGTTGGGGCTAATACTTGGGCAAAGCTTGCTACTACTTAATTTGTAGAAAAATAAAAAAACACTTCTATTAAAAGAAGTGTTTTTTAGTATTAAAGTTATTAATATCAAAATAAATTGTATTAAAATTAACCAATCTCAAAGTTAAAAGTATAAGAATTTAAAATGTTAAAAGTGCCAAATATCAAAATGATTTATCCTAGCAAAAAGCCTTGAATTATTTTTTGTTCGGCATCTTCTTTGCTTAATCCTAGAGACATAAGCTTCACAAGTTGCTCACCAGCAATCTTTCCTATAGTAGCCTCATGAGATAGCAAAGCCTCGTTTTTTAGCGCTTCAATTTTGGGTACTGAAAGTATCTGAGCATTATCAAGCAAAATTCCATCACATTCAACTCGACCAAAACATTTGTTATTTCCAACAAGGTGTGAGGTAAAACTTTGCTTTGAATTATCTCGTGCTACACTATGACTGGTTATTTGAGCACTAGAATTTTCACCTCTGAGTTGTATAATAAAGTCTGTCATAGCTATTTGATTTGATGAAGTTTGGATATTTTCTTTTACAATGAGTGAGGCGTTTTTTTCAAGACGAGCTTTAGTTTCACGTTTTGAAAAATCAACACCTCCAAGTTGCAAAGTTTCAATTTCCATTTTTGAATTTTCTTTAAGATAAATCTTTGTTTGAGGGTTAAGAATTTTATTTCCTGTTCCAATTCCGCTACCAAAATGTTTTTCGATATACCTTAGTTTACAATTTTTTCCTAACCAAAAGCTGTGCACTCCACTATGTTCACTGTCATGACAGGTTTTGTTATCAATCCCACAACCAGCAATAATAACTACATCTGCATTGTCGCCAATATAAAAATCATTGTATACAAGTTCTTTAAATTCGCCTGCAGTAACTATAACAGGTATATGTAGGCTTTTGTTTTTCAAGCCAGCTTTAATATATACAGTCATGCCATTGTTATCAGGTTTTGGAACTATCTGTATGTCACTGGTGGAATTTTTTGAAACAATTTCACCATTTTTTCTTATGCTATAAGCTCCGAGAGGTGTAGAATGCAGGTCTGCTATTTGTTCTAACAATTTTTTATCAATCTTATTCATCTTAACCTCGCAATTTTCCGCAAACGGAATTGTTAATTATTGGCATAACTTCCTTTGGAGTGCCAGTTTTTGATATTTTTCCGTCATGCATAAGAATTATTTGGTCGGCACGTTCTAGTATTTTTTGTTGATGACTAACTATGATAGTTGTTTTTTCTTCGTTCTCAAAAAGTTTTACAAGTCTTTCAAAACTCCATAAATCTATTCCTGCCTCAGGTTCGTCAAAAATATCAAGTTTGCCATTACGAACAAGACTAAGTGCAAGTTCAATTCTTTTAATTTCTCCACCAGAGAGTTTTTCATCAACATATCTATCGAGGTAGTCACGAGCGCAAAGCCCAACTTTTGAAAGAAATTCACAATTTTGTGATAAAGTGTTTTTCTGATTTGAAGCTAAGTCTAAAAGGTCTTTCACCTTTAAACCTTTAAATGTTACAGGCTTTTGAAAAGCAAAAGTGATGCCTCTATTGGCACGTTCATTGACAGCTAAATCAGAAATGTTTTCTTCTTCAAAAAATATTTCACCAGAAGATTGTCTTTCTATCCCCATAATAAGTTTTACAAGCGTTGATTTACCGCTTCCATTTTGACCTGTTATTACATAAGTCTTGCCTTTTTCAAAGTTGAGATTAATGTTTTTTAAAATTTTTTTTTGACCCTTTTCGGTTTTAATGCTATAACTAATATCTTTTAAATTTAACATAAAATTATTATAGCTTTTTAATAGAGCTTAAGTCAATAAATTATTAAAGCAATTTGCATATTTTGTTGCTAAACTTGTATATAGAAAATGAAAAAATTGCTTGTGTAAATTTCCATTCAAATTGTTTTACATTTTTATTTATGTTGACTATAATAATTGCAAGGAGGAAAAAATGGCAAACAAAACATCAAAAACATCAAAGTCAACTAAATCTTCTTCAAGCAAAAGTTCTGTTTGGGGGCTCAACAAAATCAGTATGTACACACTTGTAGCAACTGCTTTGTTGTACGTGATAGCATTAGTTCTTAGTTGTGTTGGAGTAAATTCAAAAATCGTTGGCTCTCTTCAAGGTGTTGCAACTGCAATTATGATTTGTATAGTAGCTGTGCTTGCTTGGAGATATGTTAGAGCAAAACAAGCTGTTTGGAAAGTGCTTTACATTCTTTGCTTACTCTTAGTGCTTGCAGGAATAGTAGTTCCATTAGTTATTTAATTTTAATAAAAAAAAGAGGCTTTAGTCAGTTACTTTTGAAACTAGCGAAATAAGTAAAGAAAAACATAGACAAAACAATCTATGTTTTCTTTTTTACCCTTACTCTC
>CARFEX010000063.1:0-376 GCA_948971535.1 uncultured Eubacteriales bacterium
TTTCACCCTCTATTGTTTTAAGATAAAATTTGAAAGGTGTTACTTTGAAATAATATTCTATTTTGGGAAGAAAAACTGAAAGGTCGTCAAGTCCAATTTTGTTTTTTATTTTATCGCTTAGATAATTATAAGCAAGGCAAAAATCTTCTAGTTTGACAGCTTCTAAAAACGCAAAGGGAATGGTTTCGTCTATTGTTGCCATGCGGGGTGAGGGAAAGGAATAGTTTATATCATAACCAACCCTTTTTAATCCCTCTTTATCTATTTTATAAGTTGTGGTAAGTTTATGTCCAGCTATATCCTTGCAATCTTGATATACTATAAACTTATCCTTTTCAACTTCTATTTTTTGACCTTTAAAGCTTTTTATTTTTCC
>CARFEX010000063.1:386-5536 GCA_948971535.1 uncultured Eubacteriales bacterium
CCATTTTTTGTGTTCATAGCCACAATCATTTCTTTGTCAGTAGCCGATATATGAGCAAAGAGGATATTATCTTTTTTATAGCATTTATATTGATTATAATCTGGTGAAATATCAACTACTTTTTTGCAATTTTGAGTTAAAAATGTTATTTGATTTTTTCCAATTTCAACAGAGGGGGATATGCTTGAACTTGAGAAACTAAACAAGTCATAGTTAGTACATTTCATGCCGTCAGGCAGAAATATAACTATTTCATCTCCATTTTTTTCAAACTTATAATAAGGGCTATCAGTCAATTTGCCAAGTTGAATATTAAAAGCAAACAAATTGGGTTTCCCCACAGGATAAACAGATAGTTTTGTTTGAGAGGTAAATTCCGCATAGTTATTTTGATCTAGTTCAATACTTTCATCCCCAGCTTTGATTAAGCAAGGATAGCTGGTTATTATCTTATACTTTTTCATGTTATATATTATGAAAGTTTGTAAAAGTTTAGAAGAATAAATTACTTTATAAATTTTATGTTTAAATTCTATAAAAAAGGCAATCATTTTTCCAAAGGAGTTAACTATGAAAAAAGGATTATGGAATGATAATGAAGTCAAGGACTTATTTGAAACGATAGAAAAAGCCAAGAAAGGAAATCAAGCTTTAAAAGAGGCATTTGTAAGCCATGCAAAAAAATATTCACGTCAACCAAATAGTGTGAGAAACTATTATTATCACGAAGTTGACAATCTTTGGAAAGATAAAAAAAGAGCTTTTGCTTTGCAGATAGATTTAACAAAACATCAAAAAACATCTATTAACTATTTTTCAGAAGAACAAGAGCAGGCTCTTATGAATAAAATTAAGAGTTTGGTTGCTAGTGGTTATTCAGTGCGAAAAGCTTGTTTTACACTAGCAAATGGCAATGTTGGAGAAATGCTACGATACCAAAACAAATATCGAAACTACATTTCAAAAAGTTCACCTAAAAAGCAAGATAATATTATAAAGTTTTCAAATTCCAAACATGACAAACTTACTGAAAACGATATTAATAGTTTATTTCTTGGGCTTGTTCGTATAGTTAAACGCTCAGCTATGGATGAAGTTGCTAGTAAGTTTAAAGAGGAAAAAGAAAATGCAAACACTATGCTTCGCAAAGCTATTGTGGACTTAAATAAAAAGGAAAAGGAAATTGCACAGTTAAAAGAGATGTTTAAAAATCTCAAAAATCAAAATGCAAAACTTGCTGAACTTGTCAATCAAGCAAGTTGCGACAAAGCAAGCAAGTTACGTAAAAAACTGTCTTGTAAAAAAGATGCAATTATAGAGGGTTAAAAATCCTCTTTTTTCTTTTCTTTTGTGTTGAATTATGTTAAAATTTAGTTGTGGAAATAAACGCATATATATCTTCAACTTTGTTGGAAGCTTGCAAAAGCATGCTTAAACATTTGGATAATAGTGATTTGGATATCGAGCATTATATAATCGTGCCCGATAGGCTTTCTTTACAAATGGAAAAATTGGTGCTTGAAGTTTTGCAAAAAGAGTGTGTCTTTAATGTTTCGGTGGTAGGCTTAACCTCTTTTGCTAGCAAGGTTTTAGACTTATTAGGTGAAAAGTATACCGTTTTATCAAATAGTGAGGTTTTGCTCATTACAGAGGATGCAATAAAAAACGTAGAGCCTCAGCTTATGTCACTCAAAAAGAGTAACATTAATTTTGTATATGAAATTTCAAAAGTTATAAGTCAGTTTAAAAGTTGCAAGATAAGTCCTAGTGAACTTGAAAACTGTTCTAGTCTTATTGCTAGTAGAAACAAATTTCATGACTTGTCGCTTATTTATGGCGAATACGAAAGACTTATCGAAGATAAACTTGATGCAAATAAAATGTTAGTTAAATTTAAAGAAAAACTAGCAAGCAGTAGTGTGTTAAAAAATTCAAAAGTGTATTTTGCTGGCTTTGAAAGTTTGACAGAAGAAGTTTATGAGCTTATAGAAGTCTTGCTTGATTGCACTAGTGAGCTTGCATTTACTTTGGTAAAGCCACTTACTATTGGCAATGAATATATTTATGATAACGATATTTTAAATAAATTGACCACACTTACTCAGAAACACTATCTTAATCTTAATGTATTAAGTAGTGAGGACCAATTAAACAACAATCAACGTTTAGTACTCAAATCTCTATATTCATCACATATTGAAAATGCTGAAAGTAAAAGTCGATATTTTACACTCATACCATCGCCAAACAAAACTACTCAAATTAGTGCGATAGGAAAAATTATAAAATATAAAATTAGTCAAGGTGCTAGATTTAAGGATTTTGCTTTGGCTTGTGGCGGTGGTGAAAAATACTATCCTATAATTGAGAGTGTATTTGAAGAGTTGCAAATACCTTATTATATAGACCAATCAATCACAGCAGATAAAACAATATTAGCAAATTTTATTTTTAAATTTCTTGAACTTGTAATAACTGGTTTTTCAAATGAAAATATTTTAGGTTTGCTTTCATCTTCATTGCTTAATGTAGAAGATAGAGAAACTTTAATAGATTATATAAAAAAATATCAACTTGAAGGTAGATATAAATTTATAGAATTATGTAAAGATAGATTGCCAGATATTGTTAGAATAATAGAAAACTTGACAAATTCGGAAACACCAATAGAATTTTGTAATTGTATAGAAAACATAATTGAGATAGTACAAGATAGATTTGTTTCAACCATGCAACTTGCAAAAGTTAAGGGATATATCAAAGAATTAAATATAAATGAGCAGATGCCATCTGTGCTTGGTGAAGTGCTAGCAATATTAGTCAATTACAACAAAGATAAACAATTATCTATTAAGGAATTTTATAGAAAACTCAAACTTATGCTTTCTTTTAAAGAGGTTTTTTCTGTTCCTGCTTTTGTAGATGCAGTGCTTATAGGAGATGCGACTAGCACTCCATTTGTCGACTTTGAAAATCTGTTTATTGTGGGCGGAGAGGAGCTCCCGCTTATTTCAGGAGATAATGGTCTTGTAAGCGATGACGACATATATTCTGCAAAACTTTCAAATAAGATTGAACCTACCATTAGGATGATAAATCGAAGAAATAGGTTTAAGCTTTTTTCACTGCTTTCAGTAGCAAAAAGCAGTTTGTATGTTGGATACTTGAATGTTAACAGTGAGGGCAAAAAAAATGAAATGCCTGCTTATATAGAAGACTTATTAAGCATCTTTGGAAACAATAGCGTTTCAGCAAAAACAATAGATGAGATAAGTCCGTATAAAAATAATCAAAGTTTTCTTTTAAGTTTGGGTAGTAAAAAGTCTGCACTCAAGAATCTTTCTCGTTTCTATAAATCGGGGCAGATAGATTATGGCAAGGTAAAATCACTATCAAATGTGCTTTCCCCAAATTATCAAGAATTTTATCTAGAAAGAGAAAATATTTCTCTTGATAGCAAGGCGGTGTTTTTCCCGAAAGGGTATACAAAAGTAACTCAGCTTGAAAGTTATTTTGATTGCC
Organism: uncultured Eubacteriales bacterium; assembly: GCA_948971535.1. GTDB lineage: Bacteria > Bacillota > Clostridia > Christensenellales > UBA1242 > Caccovivens. Next base: position 3,909 of record CARFEX010000063.1, read on the forward strand.
CATTCAAACATTTTGTTCGTTATGGTTTGAGATTAGCAGAGCCTACTTTTGTCGAATTTGATAGTCGTGATATAGGTAACATTTGCCACAAAATGGCAGAATTATTTGTTAAGGAAAATTTAAATAACTTTGTTAAACAAGAAAGCGTTTGTGTAGAAAAATTTATTTATAAAAATTTCGACTATATTTTAAAATGCGAAAAGCTTGACGAAAGATTTGCACATTGCAAGCAAAAAGCATTTTTAAAATCCTACATTACAAGTCAATGCAATATGATTTTGTCACGAATTGTTTATGAGCAGTCGCAGAGTGATTTTCATCCGATATTTACCGAAAAGAGTATGACAGGACTGAGTTTTGATTATAGTGGCGATAAATTGCAGGTTATTGGTAAGATTGATAGAATTGATGTCACAGACCAATTTTTCAGAATTATTGATTATAAAACAGGTGATGTAGGTGGTATAATTAAAGACTTATACTATGGCGATAAATTGCAACTATTTATATATGAAAAAGGGATTTCTCAAACTTTAAATAAACCTAGTGCAGGAGTGTTTTATTTCGACTGCAAGTGGGACTATCTAGATAAAAATGAAGATAAAACAATATTAAAGGGGATTATGACTTCTGATGAAGAAGCGATTGGCCAATTTGATAGATTTATTGAAGAAAAAGGTAAAAGTGATGTAGCACCTTTTGCACTCACTACCGCAAAAGTTAAAACAAAAATGTATAAGGGGCAGTCTATTTCTAAACATGGTCTAACACTTTATGAGGACTATGCAAAAAAGATTTCTGAAATTGCTCTTAGTGAATTGAAAGAAGGATATATCGCACCAAGACCTGACGAAAACAGTTGTCAAACTTGCAAATATTTGGGAATATGCCTTTATTCTAAAACACGTGGAGTGAGAAAGAAAACACGCAAGGGACAAGATAGTATAGCCGAGGCTTTGGGAGGTGGAGATGAAGAATAAGCCTACAAAAGAGCAACAGAGTGTATTAAATAATGACAAAAAAAATTTGATAGTAAGTGCCTCTGCTGGAAGCGGAAAGACTTTTGTGGTGATAGAATATATCACAAAGTTAATATGTGAAAATAAAGTCCCAGTCAAAAGACTTTTGGTGTTGACTTTTACCAAGGCGGCGGCTGGCGAAATGCGAGAAAGATTAAATAAGTCAATTTTAAAGCAAAAACAAACTCCTTTTCTCATAGAGCAGATTGATGATTTGACTATAGCGGATATATCTACTATAGATGCTTTTTGTGAGAAAGTAATAAAGCGAAATTTGAATAAGACCAACTTGGATGAAAATTTTAAGATAATAGATAATGAAATTTCAAGAAAGCTCAAAGAGAAAGTTTTTGCAAAGGCGCTAGAAGAGTTTGAAAGCAACACACTATTTAATGAAATTTATTTTGCTTTCAAGAAAAATAAAAATGCTATTTATGAGTGTTTAGACTATATTCATTCTTTTATAACATCGCTTAATAATGGTGACGATTTTCTTGAAAATTGTTTAGCAAACCAAGAAGAAATATTCGATAAATCTTGTGAGATAATATACCAAAATATTTGTGAGAAATTAAATCATTTTAAAAGCAAGCTTTTGACTTTTAAGAA
>CARFEX010000064.1 GCA_948971535.1 uncultured Eubacteriales bacterium
AAGCTACTATTTTATATAAGAATGCTTGATAAATTTTTAATTTAAAGTATTTTTAACTCAACATAGTATGATTGAAAGGAGTATATATGGATAACGAAAAAGAATTATTTAGAAAAGCTGTACAGGAGGAATTTAAAGCATTACGGGAAAAATATAATTTAAGCAAAGCTGAACTTGCTAGAAGAATTAACAAACCACCTAAATACATTTATGACCTTGAAAACAAACGCAGAGGCAGTATTAAAGTTCATGAACTTGTATATATTATTGAGGCAATTGGCAACGGTGAAACTTGTGAAAAGTTTCGCCAAAATGTAGATGCTAGACTTAAAAATATTTCACATGACTAATATATTACAACCTCCCCTGATAGCCAACTATTGAAGAAGCCTTCCAGATTATACCCTGTAGATTTTGAAAATGATGATATAAGTTCTTCTGGCATTGGCGTGCGATATGCAAATTTATTGTAATAATCTCGCATTGCTTTTGTGAATTTTTTCTCACCCACCATTTCATAAAGTGTATGATACATAAGTGGACCTTTTGTATAAATGCACTGCACATACTCTGGTTCTGTTGGAAATTTGTCGAGTGGTCTATTCATGCTTGTATCAACATTTCCTGTTATGTCAGAATACACTTTTTCAAAGAATTTATAGTTTTCAAGTGCATTTTTCGCTAAAAATTCAAATGAAAGATTGTATTTTGGATTTTTCTTGAAAAAAAGCCATGTAGAGAACTCTGTCAAGCTTTCATCCTGCCAAGCGTTATTAAATTGGTCATTTCCAACAACTCCATACCACCACTGATGCGCTATTTCGTGTGCAATTACATAGTCGTAATCACTTTGAGTTACGCAAGAGTCTGATATCATAACAAGATTTGGATACTCCATACCACCTTGAATAAAATTGGTTTTTACTATTGAAAGTGTTTTGTATGGATAAGAGCCTATCATTTCATTATATGTTTGAAGTGCAAGTGTGCTAGTTTCAAGATTTTCATTCAAATTTTGGTCACCTTGATAGCCATAATATTTTACTATTGTGTCTCCCAACTGTTTTGTTTTAACATCAAACTTATCAGACAACACGAAAGCGAAATCTCTAACTTTTGGAGCGGTAATTTGCGTTATTTTTTTATCGACTTGTGTTGTCGTAGAATATATTTCACCACTCGTTGCTAGTGTATAATTTTCTGGATATGTTATTGTAACTTTATAATTTGATATTTCACTATAAAATGGGTCACCTGATGAGAAGTATAAATCTTCACTCCAGCCCTCCCCTTCCTTATAAACGCAGGCAACTGGATAAAAGTTTGCGAAGTTGATTGCATTTTCACCATAACCAAGACGATGATTTATATTTGCAAGTTTTACATTGAATGTTATTTGCAGGTTTACACTTTCATCAGGAAATATTTCTTTACCAAGTGGCACCAACAATATATTTTTGTCACTTCCACAAATTTGATATAACATTTCTATGCCACCGATTTTAACAGAACTTATTTCAATACAACCATAGCTTTTGCCATTTGGATAGGCATCTTTTGATAATGAAACTGGTACGACTGGACGCACAGCATCTTCACGAAAAGCATTTGGATAAAGATGAAATTTTATTTCTTTAAGTGTATTATTTGACCTATTAAAATATTCTACCTCTTCTTGTCCTTGCAAAGCCATACTTTCGTCATCAAAGCATAATGCTAAATTATAATTAGCAAGTTTCAACTCCTCTTTTGTGCTAGAACAACCTGTCAAGATTAATGGCAAGATAAATGCCAAAGCTATAATAAATGTACACTTTTTCATGTATTTATATTATTTTAGAAATTTTAAAATGATAACCTCTTATTTAAATTTCCTTGTCAAAAAGTGACAAATATGTTATATTAGTTTTAATTGGAGTAAAATAATGAGTTTTTGCAAGTATTCAACCGAGTTTGTAGCTAGTTCCAAAACAGAAATTGACAACATATTTATTAATGACTATCTACCTTTTGCTGACCCTATGCACGTAAAAGTTTATGTGTATGGTCTTTATAAATGTAATGACTCAAGTGCTTTTGACAACACACTTGAAGCTTTTGCAAAACATCTTAACTTGAGCGAGGAGGATATTTTATCAGCTTACGAATACTGGCAAGAGGAAGGTCTTGTTCAAATGCTGAAAACGTCACCTATCCAAATTCGTTATATACCATTGAACAATGTTTTAAGTGCTAATAAACTTTATAAATCCGAAAAATATAGTACTTTTAATCAACAAGCACAAGAAATATTTGAGGGAAAAAGAGAAATTTCTAAGACCGAGTACGGCGAATATTACGACTTTCTTGAGCGTTTTCATGTAGAACAGGAGGCGCTCCTTATGATTATCAAGTACTGCGTGGACTCAAAAAGGAGCGCAGTTGGATACAACTACATTTTAACTGTTGCTAAAAATTGGGCAAATGAAGGCATCACGACAACTCAGGCTGTAGAAGAACGTTTGCAAGCTTTTGAACAAAAGGATAGCCAAGTTCAAGAAGTTTTAAAGATAATTGGTGCAAAGCGCTTGGCTTATGTAGAAGAACGTGCTTTGATGGAAAAGTGGCTCAATGATTTTGGCTTTAACCTTGACGTTATCCTGTTTATTGCAAAGTCACTTAAAAAGAAAGGTAAAGTAAGTTTTGAAAGAATTGATAACCTATTAACAAAATATTTTGAAATGAAATTATTTTCTATTATGGAAATTGAAACCTTTGAAAAAGATAAACAATCTCTTTACTCTCTTGCAAAAGAAATTAATAAAGCTATAGGTGTTTATTATGAAAGCCTTGATACTGTAGTTGAAAATTATATACTCAAATGGTTTAATTTAGGATTTGACCAAAGTGTGCTTTTAGATATAGCATATTATTGCTTTAAAAAATCTATTCGTACCCTTGAAGGCATGGATAAAACTATTGCTAAATTTTATAAGCTTGGAGTGCTTTCATCTCAAGCGCTTAAAGAATATATGGATGGCATACTTTCAATTGATGATAATATTAAAGTCGTTCTTACTTCGCTAGGTATTTCTCGAAACGTGAATTATATTGACCGTGAAAATTACAAGACTTGGAAGGAAAACTGGGCAATATCTGATGAACTTATCTCTCACGCATGCTCTCTTGCCAAAGGCAAAGATAATCCTATTAAGTATCTTAGTCGAGTACTTGCTGACTGGCATGATAAAGGTATAAAGACTATAGAGGAAGCGAAAAACACATCAGCTATTGTAGAAACTGTTAAATCAAACAACTCAAATTTCACAGGTAGGAGTTATACAAGAGAAGAGCTTAATGCACTATTCCAATCTATTGATGAAGTGGAAATTTAGGAGGTATTATGATACAAAAAATTCTTGACGAAGCTCTTTTTAAAATTAATGAAAGAGGTAATCGTGCTGAAATTCAATCAGTAAATAACAAAACAAAGGCTTTTGAAGATAATGAATTTAAAAAACTTTATTCAAATTACACTCGAGCTATGATTGACAATGCAAAACTAGGTAAAAAACAGAATTTAACAAATGAAAAATCTTGTTATGAAAAAAGATTGAAGGAATTAGGTATCTCATCAATCAATCCAGATTACTCTTGCAAAAAATGCAATGATAGTGGTTATATTGAAGGCAAATGGTGTGACTGCTTGAAAGCTGAAGTAAATAAAATACTTATTCGCAAAAGCGGTTTTGACAATTTAATTGACTTTAAACAAATAAACTATAATTATTATAACGATAGTGGTTATATGCAAAAAGTACATTCTACTATGCAAAAATGGTGCCATTCAAACTTTGATAAAACATTGATATTTTTAAGTGGTGGTACAGGAACTGGTAAAACCGTACTTTTAAAGTGTATGGCTAATGAACTTATCAATCTTAATCATGTTGTTGTGCTTACTACCGCTTTTGCTATGAACCAAGACTTTCTTAAAAGTTATGCCTCTCGTGTTATAGAAGAAAAAAATGCACTACTTGAAAAATACCTTGATAGTGAAGTTTTGTTTATTGATGACCTTGGCACTGAAATTGTGCAAAAAGGTGTAACAACTAGTTATCTTTATCAAGTTTTAAATGAACGTAAAATAAAAAAATTGCCTACTGTTATTACATCAAACCTCGACATTAAAGATTTACGAGATTACTATGATGAGCGAATATCTAGTAGAATAATAGATAAAACAACTTCTATTTGTTTATTTATTGAAGGCAAAGATTTGAGATTGAAACAAAAATAAAAAAGGAATGTTTTATACATTCCTTTTATCTTTGCAAAAATCTTAAAGAAATTCTTATATTTCGTTTTTGTTCTTCGATTGTACTTGAATTTCCATGTCCACTAAAACATATATCATAGTTTATATTATCAAGTTTTTTAAGGCTCTCTATCATTTCATTTTTGTCTGACGCATACAAGTCTATTCTACCAATCGACCTATCAAATATAGTATCGCCTGCAAAAAGTATTCCTTTCACTTTATAACAAATTGAACATGGACTATGCCCTGGGGTTGCAAAATATTCAATCTCAAAATTTGGCAATTTTATTTTTCCATCGCCGCTTAATAAAGTAAATTTTGAAAAATCAATATTTGAAAGCACTTCTGATTTTGAATTTTCTCCATTAAAGAATTCTTCACCATTTTTCTTTGGGTCTTTTATTATTTCCTCTCCACGAGCACTCATATATACCTTTGCTTTAAAAAACTTTGCATACTCATTTGCATATATGCTATGGTCATAATGAGAATGTGTTAATAGTATTCCCTCTACTATTCTTCCTTTAATTGCAACTTGAACTTCTTTTAGTTTTGCTCCACAATCAATAATAAAACAATGTTCATCGTCACCTACAATATAAACATTAACATCCAAATATTCACCTTGTAAAACTTCAACTTTCATACTGATAATTATAACTTAAAAATTTAAAAATGTTAAACAATATCAGCAAAAATGGCAAAAATAATTGACTAATCAAATCTTTTATAGTACAATAATCGTGCTAACATTTATAGGGGTGTAGTTCATCGGTAGAATAAGAGTCTCCAAAACTCCTGAGGAGGGTTCGATTCCTTCCACCCCTGCCACAATGAAAAAACTGCGCTTGTTGCTCAGTTTTGCCAAACAAGTAGTCAAAACATTCGCCTTGACGCTTGTTTTTTCATTTTTGCGACCAAACGCAATTCGCTCTTTCGTTAGCGAATTGGTCGCAACTTATTATCGAAATTTTTATTTTTATCTATAGCCCATTTCTTTTGAAAAATTGGTTTTTTTATTTTATTTTTGAATCTGCGCTTGTTGCTCAGTTTTGCCAAACAAGTAGTCAAAACATTCGCCTTGACGC
>CARFEX010000065.1 GCA_948971535.1 uncultured Eubacteriales bacterium
CAAGAAGAACTATAGGCAATGCTATAGAAAGAGCAACAACACATGCTATACCTAAGGAAAGAAAAGCTAAATTTCTTTTACCCTTTTTTGTTTTTGTATTAAAAACTTGTTTTTTATTTGATTTATTCATTGTAATTTTTGCAACTCCTAAAAATAAATTTTGAAATTAACATTGATATTTTATTATAAGAAAACAAAAAAGTAAAGAGCTTTTGTGCAAATTCATCTCCTTTGAAGCTTATACTGACAATCAATGACAAAAAAATCAGAATTTTATAATTCTATTAAAAGAAAAATTAGTTAAAAAAAATCCGAACTTGAATAGTCGGATTTTAATAAAATCAAATACACTAGCGCAATTTCTTTTTTCTGATTTTGAAACCGCTTAGCTTTAATGAATGTGCTTTTTCACCTGCATTTTGCCTTAGTATGTTCAAACATATTCCCACACCAGCCATAAACATCATAACACTTGTTCCACCAGAGCTAATAAAAGGTAGAGGTAAACCTGTTGGCGGAATTGAGCCTGTCACAACAGCAATATTAAGAAGCGTTTGCACTCCAATAATAAATGCTATACCACAAGCAAGAAGTGAACCAAATCTATCTTTAGCGTTTAGTCCAATTTTAATAATTAAAATAACAAGACTTAAAAATACTCCCATAAGAGCAATTAGCCCAAAGAAACCAATTTCTTCACCTATTATTGACAAAATAAAATCTGATTCTGCAAAAGGAAGAAAAAGATATTTTTGTCTAGAATTAAAAATACCAGTTCCGAACCAACCACCTGAGCCAAGTGAGTAAAGCGATTGAATAAGTTGAAATCCCTCTCCTTGTGGCGAAGCCCAAGGGTCTAAAAATGCAAGAAGTCTTTTAAGTCTATAAGGCTCCAAAATAATCAAAAGAGGAACAAAGCCTGCTGCTGGAATTGAAAACATCAAAGTATGTTTTTTGCTCATACCTCCAATTATCATCATAAAAAGAGTGACAAAAGCTATGCACATAGTAACACTCATACTAGGCTCTAACATGATGAGTAGGCATAGACTTCCTCCTACCATTAGAATAGGTAAAAGCCCTTTTAATGTTTTTACCTTGTCATGATTATCTGAGAGATAACTGGCACAGAAAATAACTAGTGCAAACTTGGCAATTTCTGATGGCTGAATAGAAATACCTAAAATTGAAACCCACCTTTTTGCACCATAACTTTCCATACCAAGTCCAGGAATAAATACAAGTATTAGTAAAACAATAGAAACTCCTACAATCCACCACTTGTATTTTTTGAGTTCATGATAATCAAAAAAGGTGAAAAAAATCATTGCACATATGCCCATGAGTACACCCATGACCTGTTTTATCAAGAAGAAATAACGATTGCCATAATGATGTTGAGCAGAATAAAAACTCGCACTATAAACCATAAGACAACCAAAAGAGGTTAATGCTAGAACAATGCAAACTATTGCTATTAAATTTTTATTTAAGCTCAATTTTTTCATAACAGTCAAACATCAACTCCTTAAATACATCACCTCTAATAGCATAAGAACCAAATTCATCAAAACTCGCACAGCCAGGAGAAAGCAATATTATCTGACCTTCCTCAGCATGCCTGCGCACAAAATTAACACAGCTTTTCATAGTCTTAAATAGCTCAGGATTATAACCAAACCTTTTCGCCGAAGAATATAAATATTCACCTGCCTCACCAAATAGATAAAGATGTTCAAACTCATAGCCACGACTAAAAAATTCATCAAAATCACAGTTTTTATTTTGACCACCCATTAGCAACGTTAATCTATTTTCGCCAAGAGCCTGTATCGCCATTTCTACTGATGAAATATTGGTAGCTTTGCTATCATCAAAAACCTGTGCACCATTCAAAGACCCCACATACTCAAGTCTATGTGGTGGAACTTTAAAGGAACTTATTCCTGCCTTTATAAACTTTGGTTTAATTTTAAGTTTTGAACATATCGCAACGCAAGCCATAACATTTTCAAGATTTTTTTGTCCAAATAAAGGCACATCGCTACAAGAAATTATTTTTGTTTTGTTAAAGTAAATCCAGTTATTTTTGATAAAAACACCCTTATTCAAGATTTTTTTTGAAAAGTAAAGCACTTTTTTTGAAATTCTAAAGTTTCTAGCAATATCATCATCAAAATTCAGCACAACCTTTTGTAAAGGTGAAGTTGATATAATTTTACGTTTTGTTCGTATATACTCATCATAACTACCATGCCTATCCAAATGGTCGGGAGCAATATTTAAAACACAGGCAATATCTGCTTTGAAAATAGAAGTTAACTCTAATTGAAAATTGCTAACCTCACAAACATACAAACTATCCTTTCCGCCTTCTTCACAAACAGAGGAAAAAGGGAGACCAATATTACCACAGACGAAAGTCTTTTTACCAGCTTCTTTTAAAACTTTTCCTACAAGCGAAGTAACAGTCGTTTTGCCATTTGTTCCTGTTATACCAATAACTTTTCCTTTACAAAAAGAAAAGGCAAGGTCAAGTTCGGATATGATAGGAGTTTTACTAAGAAGAAAATGAGATATTATTTCATTTCCTATAACTTTAACTCCTGGGCTAACAACTATTAGGTCATAGTGGTTAATTGTAGGGTTTTTATCAAAAGCATAGAAGGAACCAAACCTTTCTTCTTCGTCATAAAAACTTATACATGCACCCTTTTTGTGGAGGAGTTTGCAAACCGCTTGCCCACTCACTCCCATACCGTAAACTAAGACTTTCTTGCCTTTTAAATTTTTCATATAGCTCCTGTAACAAACAAATATCCAAGTGTTGCAGATAGACCACAAACTATGGTTATTATTATATATATTGTTACAATTCTATTTTCATGCACTCCAAGTTGTTCAAAGTGATGATGAAGAGGAGCCATTTTAAATATTCGCTTTTTTGTTTTTTTGTAATAAGCAACTTGTAGTATGTCTGAAACAACAGTTAGTACAAACAAAATACCAATTATCGGCATAATCAGTTCAAGTCCAGAAAACACTGCAAGAGAAGCTATAAGTCCTCCAAGTGCAAGGGAACCTGTATCTCCCATAAAAATCTTTGCAGGAAATCCATTAAATGCAATAAAAGCAATTATCGCACCAACCATAGCAAAACTGACAATAGCTAGATTTTCAAAGCCAGAGAGAAGAGCAAGTATAATACCAAAAAAAACAAGATATGCACTGCTAACTCCTCCAGCAAGACCGTCAAGACCATCTGCTAGATTTACACTGTTTGTAACCGCCACATAAAAGAAAACTATAAACGGAATTATCCAAAACCCTAAATCAAGTTTTAAGCCAAATAGGTCAAGGCTTGTCCCTACATTTAGATAAATATAGATTGCAATAATAAGGGCAATACCCACCTGACCGATAATCTTCTGATAGGGTTTTAAGCCTTCATTTTGATGAAAACGAATTTTTATAAAATCATCCAAAAAGCCTAAAATTCCATAACCAAGCATTATAAGTAGAACAAGTAGTGAATTAAAATAATCAGGTCTAAAAAAAATAAATATGCAGGAAGCTAAGATACCTGATAAAATAAATATCCATCCACCCATTGTGGGTGTTCCACTTTTCCCAGCATGCTTGTCCACATAATGCAAGATAGTTTGCGAAACTTTAAGTTTTTTGCAAACTATTAAAATTGGATAAGCAAGCATCAGTCCAATAGCAAGAGCTGAAAGAAAAGCAAGAATATAATCACGAATTGCCATTTTGTTCTCCATTTACTTCTGAAATTTGATTGCGAAAAGCTCCATATACTACATCAAAGTCATTATAAGGTAATTTTTCACCTTTTATTTCTTGGTATTTTTCACCACCTTTGCCAGCAATGATAAGAGTATCACCTGTTTCACAAAGTTCGATAGCCTTCTCAATAGCATTTTTGCGATTTTCTATAACTAAATAGTCGCCACTAACCCCTTTTTTGATTTCCTCTATTATCTCTAATGGCTCTTCAAATCTAGGATTGTCACTAGTGATAACAATTATGTCAGAAAGTCGTGATGCTATATCTCCCATAATTGGACGCTTTAGCCTATCACGGTTTCCACCACATCCAAAAAGTGTAACCACTTTACCTTTAGTCAGTTCACGTGCAGTTGAAATAACTTTTTCAAGACCGTCAGGAGTATGTGCGTAATCGATGACAATATTAATTCCTTTGCAAGTAATAACATTAAATCGACCTTCAACAGGTTTAATATACCTTAAACTCATTTGCAACAACTTTGAAGGAACTCCTATTGACCTTGCAACAGTTATTCCTGCCAGCGAGTTTTCAACATTATAATTACCAATTAAGTTTGTTTTTATAGGAAAAACTTCATTTAAACAATTACAAACAAATTTTGTGCTATCAAAACTTGTATCCACATTGACTGCAAATATATCGCTTGGCATTTCCAATCCATAAGATACAAGAGGAACATCAACATTGTCAATAAGTGTCCTTGCATAATCATCATCGGCACATACAATAGCAAGTTTCATATTATTTTTATTGAAAAAAGAAAGTTTGCACTTTGAGTAATTATCCATAGTTTTAAAATAGTCAAGGTGGTCTTCTGTAATATTAGTTAAAACCCCAATTTCAAATTTTATACCTGATAGTTTTTTCAGTTCTATTGCATGAGCTGATGCTTCCATAACTACATATTCAACACCAGTTTCATACATATCTTTAAACAAACTGTGTAGTGCATAAGGGTCAGGAGTTGTGAAACCTGTTGGAGTAAGTTTGTTATTGTAGTTTGCCCCCTCAGTTCCAATTATTCCAACCTTTAAACCTGCATCACGCAAAATTTCACCAATGAGATTTGTGGTTGTAGTTTTTCCGTTGGTGCCAGTGACAGCAATAAGTTTCAATTTATCGCAACATCTTGAAAAGTAATTTTTTGAAATTAGTGCATAGCTTTCTCTTGCGTCTGATGTAGAAATGATTTTGTCATTAGCTAGAAGCTGGTCAGATATAACAAAACTCGCACCATTTTTTATCGCCTCTTCGACATAATCGTTAGCATTAAAATTCTCACCATTAAGGCAAATAAAAATGTCTCCCTTCTTAACAAGTTTACTGTTTGTAGCTATTCCATTTACATCTTGCTCTAAATCAGAAACACTGCAAGTAAGTTTACAGTCTTTTAAAAGTTCACCTAACCTCACAATCCACCTCCTCTAATATTGATAATATACATTTTAATAAGCTTACTCCAATAA
>CARFEX010000066.1 GCA_948971535.1 uncultured Eubacteriales bacterium
TATATTTTATATCAGATAGCGCATTTATACCGCAAGCATTTAAAGCTAAAGGTATTATTGTTAATATTGTCATAACTGCAGCAAAGGCCATATAAGTTGTAATTTCTGCTGAGCCGTAATAAGGGCTATGATAGCCTAACAAACTATTAAGACCTATACAAGCCATAATATTTGAAATTATAAACATTGTGCATGCAGTAACGCCTATAATACCTGCACTAAAAGTTAACCATTTTTTCTTCATATATACCTCTCTTTTATTAAAAATATGATATCATAAAGGGGGGGAGTCAAGGCTTTTTTTAAAAAAGTTAATAAATTTTTATTTTTTAAAAAAATATTTGTACTTTTTTTATAAATTAGATATAATAATAAAGAAATAAATTTAAACGAGAGGTTGAAAATGAAAAATTTTTGTGGAAAACAACACTTACAAATTAAAAGTTTGAAAAATAAAAGCGCCTCACTTTTTTCTTTTGTTATCTTTTGTCTTATTACTATTTTTGCACTTCAATTAGGTTTGATAATGCAAAATCAAAATGACTCGACAAAATTTGCGGGGGGGCTGACATACTGCTATCACTAGTAGTTTTTTCTATAGCATCTAAGTCAAAATTGCCATATTTATCATAGATTTCTTTAGAAAGGGTTGTTAATATGATTTCTTCATAATCATTATGGACAATAATTTTATGAACATGCTGTTTTATTAAGGCACCATAGTCTTCAAATGTTCCATTTTGAATTTCATCTCTAGTTTGTTTCATATATTTAACAACTTCTTTTTTTGTAGGAATATTGCCTTGTTTTAATATATCTAATCTACTTTTAAACATTTTAATTTTTTGGTCTATTTCAAGTTTTTGAGTTTTTGTTTCTTCATGGGTTAGAATGCCATCTATTGCAAGAGAGATAATTCTCTCTTTTTGACTCTCTGCTTTTTTTAATTCTTGCTGTAATTTAAGTCTCTCATCTTTATTGGTTGTATCATTTAATTTGCAATACTCAACAAATTGTTCAGCAAAAGTCTCTATACTATCATCATTGTAACAATATTCTATAATTGCATTTATAGTTGCCCTTTCAATTCGTTCTTTGCCAACATTTCCACACTTGCATCCTTTTGTTCCATTTTTTCTTTTATTTGAACAAATATAACAATAATATCTTTTAATATCTCCAGTCTTTTTTCTATAATTAGGAACCGAACCACCACCAACATAAGGAGCTCCACATTCACTACAGAACATATATCCACGAAGAAAATATTCAACCTTTGCTCTGCTAGAAGGGTGTGCAGTGGCAGTAATTCTTCTTTGGCACAATATCCAAGTATCTTCATCTATGATTCTAGGAATAATATTTTCAACAACAATTAAATCATTTTCATCTTGGGGTCTTCTTATGCTACCAGTAGAAGTTTTTATGTGTTTTGTTTTTCTAAAGAAATAAGTTCCGATGTATTTTTCATTACTAACAATATTTCTTATTGTTGTTGGTAAGAATTTCATCTTTGCTTTTGTTCTGTAACCTTTGCCATTTATTTCATTGCAAATTTCAGTTGGAGAAAAACCCTTTGAATACATATCAAAAATTATTCTTACAATTTCTGCTTCCATTTGATTTATTTCCAAAAGTTTAGTCTCCGGGTTTACATTAAAACCTAGTGGGGGAGTTCCACCATTATGTCTTCCTTTATAGGCGTTTTCCGTCATACCTTTTTTTGTTTCTCTTGATAGGTTTTTTGAATAATATTCATTCATACCTTCAATAACAGATAACAAAATGACATCTTCTGGGTTATCTTCATCTAGATTCTCGAGAACAGATTGAAGTTTAACTCCATTATCCTTTAATTTCTTTCTATATATAATAGAATTGTATCTGTCTCTACTAAATCTATCTAGTTTATGAACTATAACCATAGTCCAGTCTTTTCCGGAGCAACTATCATCAATCATATTTAAGAAATTTGGTCTATTGTCATTTGTTGCACTAAAAGCTTCATCAATATATAATTTAACAAGATTTATTTTATTTTTATGGCAATAATCAAGTATTGCTCTTTTTTGAGCTTCAATGCTATAACCATCTCTTTGGTTTTCAGAACTATATCTTAAATATGCACAAGCATTTACAATATTATTTGCATCATAGTAGATGTAATCATTAGTGTTAATCATCTTCACCCCCAAAGTCATGTATGCTTTTTACTAAATATCCCAATATTTTGTATTCATTTTCATTTGATATATCAATGGGAGATTGGTTGTTTTTTATAGACAGCATTTTAGTGCCATTTTTTGCCCACAGAAACCCCAATAGCACTTGGTCGGACAAATACTTAACCAATACCAGTTTCTCGTTAATTTGGGTAGAATAACGAGCAAAAATAAGTATATCATTCTTACTTATTCCTTGTATATTGTCAAAGTCTGACAAAATAGAAAAATACTTATTTTTATCATCTAGTAAGAAAGGGTTTATTTTACTCTTTGTAGATTCATCTAAAATGTCAGAATAATAGTCTATAAGAGTTTCTTTGCTGTCATTAAGCAAATAGTCAACATTGACTTTATAAAACCTAGCTAGACCAAGTAGGGTTTTGCCTCGTGGGATGCTTATATTGTTTTCATATTTACTTATCAAATATCTTGAAACACCAACCATTTCAGCTGCATCTTGTTGTGAATACCCACGATTCATACGAATTTCTTTTAATTTATCTCCTAATCTCATATTTATTTCCTACCTATAAAACTCTCTGCGAGAGATTTTGCATTTGCAAGGATAATGTCTATTTCTTCACTGCTTAATTTGTCAAAATCAGATTTTGAAATTCCGACGCTTTCAAGAGAGAGTTGTAAATGTTCAGTTGGGGTAATCTGTTTAACACTATCATCTTTTTCTGTTGTCCCATAAATGTCATTAGCAGAAATCTCCAATATGTCGCAATAGGCAAAAATAACATCCACACTTGGTATATAGTCTCCCTTTTCCCAATGAGAAATGCTTGAATTGGAAATTGGAGTTTTTAATTTTTCTTCTAAAAGTTTAGCCATTTGAATCTGGCTAATCTTTTTTTCTTTTCTAAATTTTGCTAGATTTTGGGCAAAAGTATTTTTTACTTCCATAAAATTATCTCCTATATGTATTTATAATAATACAATTATAAACAGAAAACAAGACTTTTAACACAAAAAATTGCGATTTTAACTAAAATTTTATGGTTATTAAATAAAAAATTTGAGAAATTCGCAAAATTTATATCAAAATCAGTTGACATTTGCGAATATCCCAAATATAATGGTTGTATAGTTTGAGAAAAACGCAAACTAAATTTTAAAAAAAGGAGAAGAAATATGGACACAACAATTCTACTGGGGAAGATAATTAAAGACTATATGGATGCGAGATACATAAAGTTAAATAAATTAGCTTCCGGACTTGGTGTATCTTCAGATATTGTTGCAAAAATGCTTAATGGCAAGAGAAAAATTTCTGCTGTAGAGTATTTAAGAATTTGCGACATATTGGAAGTTAAACCCGGTTATTTCAAAGATTTGATGGATAATCAAATCAGTGGCTCTGCAAATGCAAAAGCAAGATAAAGAGCAAATAAAAATGATGCCACCCACTAAGGCACATGAAAAATCAATCTTCGCATTTCATTTTCAAAGATTTCAAACATGGAGAAAAAGCAATGGAAATACAGATAAAAAATAACAAAGTTTTAGTCAAAGACAACAATTATAATTATCAGTTTGAATTAGTAGAGATAATGAAGTTTGCATTGATTGAAAACGATAAATCTCGCAAAGGACAAGTTTTTAGGTCTGTTGCTAAACATTTCTATAACAATGATATGAAATGCAATAGAGAAATTAGTGGAAATAAATTTAAAGGAGAAAAATATGAGTAAAGTTTTAGTTAAAAGTATAGACTTAACAAACTTTAAAGGGTTTGCAAAATTACACAAAGATTTTGATAAAACCAAAGAGACCATAATGGCAGAAAACGGACAAGGCAAAACAACCTTAAAGGATGCTTTTTTCTGGGTGTTAGGGTTTAATCACATAGGAAATGTTATTCCTAGTAAAGACAACAAGGAGATTCCAAATCTTGAAATTAAAGCAACTTTGATTTTAGACATTGATGGCGTCGAGTATGTTTTAGATAGGACACAAAGAGAAGTGTGGAAAACTAATAAAGATACTGGTATTGATGAAAAAATGAACAATGAAAGTATTTATTCAATGGATGGAATTGAATACATTTATAAAAATTACAAGGCAAAAATTGGTGAGTTATTTGGTGTTGATTATGAAAAACTGCTAATGCTTTCAGAAAAAGAATTCTTTAACTCAAATACAACAAAATGGGGATGGGCAGAACGAAGAAGGACACTTTTTGAACTTTGTGATATCAATAATATTTTAAAAGACCTTGTTGAGAATGAAGAATATTCTTTGATTAAAGAAGATGTTAGGAAAGGATATTCCACAACTGAAATTAAAAAATCTATAGCAAAAGAGCAAAAAGGATACAAAGAAGAAAAGGAACGAAACTTAATTCTTGTATCAGATAAACAAAATGACCTTTCCAAATATAACTCTGTAGATTTTGAAAGTATTGATAGAGAAAAAACTGAAATTGAAAATAAAATTACTGAACTATCTCTACAATCTGCAAAACAAAAGGTTAATTCTGCGATTGCAGAGTTAGAAAAGGAAAAGTCCGACAAAGAGATTGCTCTTAGTAGATTAAAGGTTGAAGATATTCATTCCAAAAGTGATATTGAAAACAAATCTAGTCTTATTCAGAGCGAGTTGAAAAAATTAAGTTCTAGGGCAGAAGATGTAAAAGAAGACATACGAATTGAAAAGGTTAGAGTTGAGAGTTATGAAAAACAAAAAACAGATGCTGAAAATTCACAATGGAATGGTTCTCTAATATGTCCTACTTGCAAACAACCACTGCCAGAAACAATGATTGAAACTGCCAAATCTAATTTTGAGTTGGAAAAAACAAATAAATTAAACAAACTAGAAGAACAAATTAAAAACAGCAAATCATTTATTGATAGTTCGGAAAAACAATTAGACCAAATGAGAGAAAATTATAAAATTCTTCGCGGGCAATATGATGATTATCAAGTAGAATTAACAAATTTTGTTGGAAACCCAAACATTGCAATAATTGAAAGTGAG
>CARFEX010000067.1 GCA_948971535.1 uncultured Eubacteriales bacterium
CAGAACGTCGTGAGACAGTTCGGTCCCTATCTATCGTGGGCGTAGGATATTTGAGTGGAGCTGTCCCTAGTACGAGAGGACCGGGATGGACATACCAATGGTGCACCAGTTGTCACTCCAGTGGCATAGCTGGGTAGCGATGTATGGAAGGGATAAATGCTGAAAGCATCTAAGCGTGAAGCCCACCACAAGATGAGATATCCCATAGCACAAGCTAGTAAGAACCGTTGTAGACTACAACGTTGATAGGTCGGAGGTGTAAGTGAGTATATATAAAGGCATTTAGCTGACCGATACTAATAGTTCGAGGGCTTAATCACGGAAACTTAGCAAACTTGTTCTTATAAAATATTATGTAGTTGTCAGGGTTTTAACCTTGCACAAATTTTAGTTGACTTAAAAATATATTTAGGATATACTAAAATAGTAAATTTCAGTAATTCCAAGGAAACTTGAGATTATACCATATCCAGTGGCGATAGAGAAAAGGTCCACCTGTACACATACCGAACACAGAAGTTAAGCTTTTCATCGTCGAAAATACTTGGCTGGCGACGGCCCGGGAAGATAGAACACTGCTGGGTTATCATTAAAGTAGGTGCATGAGCCTACTTTTTTGTTTTATTAAAGTATATATAAAAAAAATGATGCAAACTAAGTTTGCCAATTGCACGAGGTTGTCTTTTTGTTTTATATAAATTTGTTTTTAAATTTTATAAGCAGTGTTCTGTATACTTACGCATGCGTTTTGCGAGTGCAAAACATCTTCTCGGACCGACCGAGAAGAAAACACCAAGTTAAAGTAGAGTGCGTTGTGTTGCGAAAATGTGGCATTTTCTAATGAAACTACAGGGTTATCTTTAAAGTACATGTATTAACCTGCCTTTGTATTACAAATAAAAAATAGAGTTAAAATATTAACTCTATTTTTATCAATTAAAATTATGTTTGATTTTATAATAATTTACTTCCGTCGTTGGTTTCGATAACTTTTAGGATATTTTCTTCATTGCCTGTTTCGGCGTTAAGATAGAAGTAATATGTATCACCTTGGTAGTCACATTCATACTCATAGCAGAGAACTTCTCGGTTATATTCGAGGGGAGCTAGTACAAGCCTTGATGATGCAATTTCAAACTTGTTTGGTATTTTAGCTCTTGTCGAGCTTTCACTCACATTTGCTGTGGATAAAGTTCTTGCAGTATGATTTGTAAAGTAAGTTGTTGCATCATATCCTACAATTGTACCTGTAGAATTATCTACTTTTACTTTTATAAGGTCTGGGTAAAGAACAACACCATTTTGAATAGGGGCAATATTGAAGTAGGTTTGGTCAAGAATTGTATCAGTCCATACCACTTCTGGATTTTCTATTCCGTTAGCTTTTACAAAGTTGAGTGCAAGTGTTTTTGCTTGTTCTTTGTCTATATTGATTGATTTATCATCATGTCCAGCACCACTTACTGTTAGAATATGTCCGCCAATTTGAGAAACTTGAACATAAAGTCTTTCACTGTCCGCATTTTCCATTGAGAAGTTGTATGTGTCAAATCTTCCGCCTGTCATTTCGTTTTCAAATGAGAGTGAAACAACATCTTTAAAACTGTCATTAATTTTCTTTGCTGCTTCTTCACGTGAAACTTTAGCTCCAGTCAAACCTTTAATTTCACTGTTTACCACCGAGTCAGAGAAAGGACCATCATATATCATTGTAGGATAGTCGATATCCACATCTTTTATTGGCAAGAGGTCACGTGTAAAAAAGTTTTGCTCACCATCAAGTTCAAGGCTATTATCAACAATGCTATATCCTTGTTCAACTTTAGATACAAATTTATTGAGTTGATTTTTTAATTGTAATATATTTTGATAAATACTTTCTAATGTATCAATTTCTGCTGTTGTTAAACTACCACCATTTGCAAGTTTTTCTGCAAGAGTAGAAGTATATCCAGAGATTTGATTTATTAGTTTAATATTTTCTTCGATATTTTTTTGAGAAAGTGGAAGAGAGGCGATATAACCCTGAGCTTCGTTGGTATTTTTGGAAACTTCTAATAACATTTTCTTCTGATATGTATTTCCGCTAGAAGCTAATAGTTTTGAAAGCTTAATTTCAGTATTATTTACGCTATCGACTAGGTCATATAAACTTCTTTGATAAACATTTTCTAGTTCGGTTTTGTAACTCATTGATTGGTCATTAACTACGCCAAGTCCAATGCCAAGTCCCAAAGTTGAAAGTGCTAGAACTCCAGTTGCTATAGATAATCCTATTATGGCACCGTTCTTGCGTTTAATTTCTTTATTTTCTGTGTTATTATTCATCTTTATTGTCCTCCTAATTAAATCGCAAAGATATGTTTACCATAGGTAACAACTGTCTTTCTTGAATATATCCATTTGCTAGTTGAAGTTGTGGCATTATAGAAATACAAACATCCGTATGTAGGGTCCCAGCCATTCAATGCATCCTGTGCAGCTTTAAAAGCTGATTGGTTTGGTGTTAGATTTATCTGTCCGTCATTTACAGATGAGAAAGCCCATGGTTGATAAATTACACCAGATATTGTATTAGGGAAGGATGCACTCTTAACTCTATTTAATATTACTGCTGCAACTGAAACTTGTCCAATATAAGGTTCGCCTCGTGCTTCTGCATATACTGCATGTGCAAGCAAGTTAAGGTCTGATGAGTTTTGTGTGGAAGATGATGAAGATGAACTGCTTCCACTAATACTCATACCCAGAGCAGCAGCAGTTTTTTTGCCTACTATGCCGTCTGCAGTAAGTCCATTTTTTCGTTGAAATGCTTTTACTGCGGCTTTAGTTTTCGCCCCATAAATTCCGTCTACGGCACCATTATAATAACCCCATCGTTTAAGCTTTTGTTGAACTGTTTTGTTTTGAGCAGTTGTTAAAGTGTCAACTATATTGAGTATTGAATGCTCTTCGCTACTGTTACTGTTAGTATAAGACAGTATCCCGCCAGCAGTCAAACATGATGCTACTGCCAAGAATGCTGATATTGCGAGTGTTAATTTCTTTTTCATTTTATCCTCCATGCTTTTGCATTACATTTTTAATTATTTCCCAAATATGCGAAATATATACAATATTGTCAGATTTTTTTGTTTC
Organism: uncultured Eubacteriales bacterium; assembly: GCA_948971535.1. Classification (GTDB taxonomy): domain Bacteria; phylum Bacillota; class Clostridia; order Christensenellales; family UBA1242; genus Caccovivens. Next base: position 3,139 of record CARFEX010000067.1, read on the forward strand.
GGTAAAGCAAAATGCAGGAAAAACCACACACCACCAGTTATTGCCAGTCCCACTTCCAAGCTCCAAAATTAAAGCATCGTAGTAGCCTTCTGCGAGTGTAATATTTTCGTATGTTCTGGTAGGAAAGTATTCATTATTTATTTTTGCATGAGAGGTATAAGAAAACCCTTCACTATGCAATACTTCATCGGCAATGCTTTCTATGTATGAAAAATTTTCGGTCATAATTTTTATAGCAGCTTCCTTGCTTTGGACTTCGCTAAGTATTGGTATTAATGCCTCTACAACTGCATCTTTAACTTTATATTTTACGTTTTGGTCAACTTGTGAGTTTGAGTTTGCTCTTATATGTATACGCAGATATTCCACATTTTCCTCAGCTTTTACTCCACCTGCACAAAATACTAAAACTATAATTAATGCAATTGCTGAAACTATTGAAACTATGTATTTCATAACCACCTCGCATTAATAATTGACTAAAAAGAGTGCATTTAATCTTAAAATTAGTGAATTTTATGTAATTTTTTGAAAAAATAACAGAATTATATATTAATTAGGTTTATTTATATGATAACATATATAAAAATATTTATAATTACAAAAAAGCATAATTTTGTTTGTACATTCTTTAAGGAATTGATATAATATTGTATCGAAAGGAGTTGTATATGCGCTGGGAGATGTGGTCTGTTTGGCATATTCTATATATAGTTTCACCTATAGTGTTAATTTTTATTTTATGGCTTGCTTTAAGAAAAGCTCCATATAAAGTTAGATATGCTATCGGTGTTGTAATAGGTCTTGTTTCGCTTGGTATTCTCATTATGCGAAATGTTGACATTTATTTGAATAATGGTTTTGACCCAGAAATTATACCTTTGCAGGTTTGCCATTTTGGAAATATTATGGTCTTTATAGCTCTTGTTTTTAGAAGTAAAATTGCAACTTCTATTGCTTGGACTTTAAATCTTATTTCAGCTTTTTCGTCATTAATTTTTGCTGATGCTTTACTTGGTTATTCCGATATAATGTGTATTAGAGCCCAAGCTTATATATGGGGTCATTTAGCAATAGTTCTAGGTTCTCTTTACGCAGTTATTTTAAAAGTTGTAAAAATTGATTTTAAATCTTTTTGCTGGGGAATAATGGTTACCTTTATTCTTTGTGTTTCAGCTATTGTGTTGAATTCTTATTTTAACGATGTGCTTGGACTTAGTGCAAATTATTTTTACCTTTACAATTCTAAAGGTGTCCCTTTTGAGTTTTTGTATATTGGTGAAAGAGCTGTTTATGGTTGGTTTACTATCAACTGGATATACACTTTTTCAGTGATGTCTATATTTATGATAATTTTTGCAGTGTTTTATTGGTTACAGAAACTGTTGTATTTGAAGGATAAGGATTATCAAACTTATCATATTTTCTCAAAGAAAAAAACAATGCGAAGGTAAGATGGTTTTGATTTTATCTTATTCATTCTTATTCGACAAAAAGGACTATTGATTTACTTTACTAGGTGTGCAACACTAATCATGGGGCAAGGCTCCTAGGAGGTGAAAATGGAATTATCCAATTTTAGAAATTATGTGAATGAGCTTTTGGGTCAGACTTTTATAAAGAAAATAGTAGAAAAAGAAGATGGTGTTATGATTGAGTTTAAAAGCGGAGAAAAGCACTTTTTAACTTTTAAAAAATAGGGTTGCAAACACCCTATTTTTTTATTAAGCTTAAGTTTTCTTGGCATAGAAAAGGATTGAAACATATAAAATATTATAATTTCATGCTATTTTAAATACTTTTTGTTGTTTTTCAAATAATAAATTATCGTTTTT
>CARFEX010000068.1 GCA_948971535.1 uncultured Eubacteriales bacterium
TATTTAATCTATGATAATGGTGCATCTCTAAAGAATAAAGGAGTTGATTTTGCTAGAAATAGAATAAAAGCTCATTTAGAAAAGTTCTATCGTAAACATGGAACAAATGGGTATGTGCTACTAATAGATTTCTCAAAGTTCTTTGATAATATTCAGCATGATATATTGATAGAGTATTTAAGAGACAAGATGGATAGAGATGCATTAAATTTTGTAAAAAATCTCATTGAAGAATCTAAAATAGATGTTTCTTATCTATCAGACAAAGAATATGAAAATTGTCTTTCAACTTTATTCAATTCTTTGGAATATGAGAAAATAGACAAGCAGTTTAAAACCGGCGAAAAGTTTATGGGAAAGTCGGTTGGTATTGGGAGTCAAATCTCTCAAATTGCTGGAATATATTTCCCACACAGATTAGATAATTATTGCAAAATTGTAAAAGGGTTGAAATATTATGGTAGATATATGGATGACGTATATATAATTCATCACAATAAAAGTTACTTAAAAGTTTTTGCTAGATGAATTGCAGACTATTACAAAAAATTTAGGCATCTTTATAAACACAAAGAAAACCAGAATTGTTTCAACAAATCATTTTAATTATCTAAAACTCCACTATTCCTTGCTTGAAAATGGAAAAGTGATTGTAAGGACTACAAATGAATCATTTCGTAGAGAAAGAAAGAGACTCAACAAATTAAAACGAAGACTAGAAAACAAGAAAATAACTTTTGAAGAAATTCTAAATAGTTACAAGTCTTGGCGTGGCAGTGTCAAGATTTATGGAAACCACTTTAGGTTAATAAAAATTGATGCTTATTTTAATAAATTATTTAATCAAAAAGGAGACAAAAATTATGATTAACAATAATGAAAACAACAATGAAAGTTCAGCAACAGACATTCGCAATAAAATAGCAAACTTGCAATGCTCACTCAATAGCCATGTAAGTCCAATTGGTGATTGGAAAGGTATCAAACAAAGAGAATTTATTGATTTGGGTTTGACCCCACCTTATAGCGCAGAAGAGATGTTGGACTATCACCAGAAGAGACAAGCAGTAAGAGATGAGATAAATGCACTTCAAGCTCAACTAGAAATTCAAGAAAACGGAGAGTCAAGTAACTAAAAATGAAGAATCAGAACAAATTCACGGTTTTCTATGAGTATGTAAAAGATGGAATATATCATAGTGGTTATATGACTTTAAGTAGAGAAGAATTTAACAAATTACTATATAGTAAATAAAAAATATACTAATTACTTTAATGTAATAAAAGGAGATTGTTATGACAACTGAAGAACAAGAAATGGTTGACAAGATGATTGAAGAAAAAATGCAAGAAAAGAAACCAGAAACTTCTGCAGAAATAGAAACAACAGAAGAAAATTCTAGTAGAGAACTTGCTACAACTGAAAGTCAAGTGCCAGCCGGTAAAATTGAAATGCCAAACTTTGTTCCACAGATTGACAAGACTAAAGATTTAAGCGACCAAGCAAGTGATGTTGTTCAAATAATGGGGGCTCAAAGGGCATCAACAAATGAAACTTTTATGAATAAAGTTTCAGAAAAATTCCAACATGGTGTTTTGACAGAACAAGAAACAAAGAATATGCAAAGACAAAGATTGCTAGAAGAAGAGTATTGGTTAAAATGGCAAGATGTCTTGGAATTTATCTTTATGAAATCTCCACATGGACTATTGTTTATGCAAATAATGACGGTTGTTGCAATGATTATTTACATTCCAACCAGATTGATAGGTATGATAGTTAAAACAATAGGTTTATTTGGTGATTTTGTAAATGAAATCTTTAATTCAATATTTGGTGGAAAGGGGAAATATTTACGAGATAAAGATGGCAATGTTATACAAGACCCCAAAACAAAGAAACCATATATTGAAAAACAAGGTTACAATTTATTTGCCAAATTATTGTTTGGCATTATAGCTGTAGGTTTGGCACTAGCTCTAATATTTGTATTTGTAAAATTATTCACTGGGTTTGATATCTTTAATTGGTTTAGGCAAGTATTGTGAGATTTCCAACAGAATTAAGGATATTTGTGGATAGGCCAAAACCTAAAACATTCTATGAGTATATTGCAGACCAAATAATAAATGGTCGTGATATAAATTTTAAACAAAAGGAGGCGTTCGATATGCGTGAATTGTTAGAAGAGAAAAAATCTCAACTACAAGCACAATTAAACAATTTTGCTTCACATGAAGAAGAAATTGCAAAAATTGTTGCCGAATACGAGCAAAAGGTTCGTAAAGACTTTGCGACACAAGATGCTAATGAAAAAGCAAAACTTGTAGCACAGATTGAAGTAGTTGAAGAACTAATCAAAGAACAAGAAAATCTTTCTGCTCATACCGAAGAAATTTCAGACTCTGAAGAAGATGAAGAAGTTGAATCGGCAGAACAGACTGAAGATTGCGATGCAACAAACGAAAATTAGAAGGAGACAAAGATATGGAGAAGATACTTATGAATGCATCGTGGCTAGCTTCAATAATTTTAGTCTTGGTAGGTATTGTAAAACTACCTTTTGCAAAACTTAAAGAAAAACATCCTAAATGGTATAAAGTAACTTTCTTTTTGCTTTCTTTAATCTTAGTGGTTGTTGGCAGTATAATAGTTGAATTATACATATTTGAGACAAGTCTTTATAGTTGGGCATTTGCAACACTTTTAGTATCAACCGGGTTTATTGTATTTGGTGGATATAGTGCATACGAATGCACCGGACTTAAAGATGGTCTTAATAAAATGTTTAATGCTTTAAAAACTGGTTTAACCACCTATAGTGATAGTAAATTAGCAAAAATGATAGGTAAGGTTGGCATAGATAAAATCAATTCTATAGCAGATAGATTAAAGGAAGAACAAAATGTTTCTTCTCAAGATATACCAGTTGAAGTAGCTATTGAGCCAAAAGAAGATGTTGTGGTTGAGCAAAAATTAACAGCGACAATTATTGAAGAACCAAACAATGAATAGTTTGGTAGATTGAAAAAAAATGGGCAGAATGTTGCCCATTTTTTATTTCTGTAATATTGCAGTTTTTTGACCTTTATATAGAATTAAAGTAAGAGTTAAGCACTTACTTAAATTTACTAGTGATAACGGAATGTCTTGGGGGGGGGTGCTTTACTGACGCAATAGAGCAAGAGAGCTTGTGGAGCGCTCATGCTTCATCGTCATTTCATGATGGAGATGGAAGTAGGATAAATCCCTATGAAATTTCTTCGCCTGAGGAAATGGCATACTGGTTAGTTCAATCCGAAGGCAATCTTTTTCAAGGTAAGTATATAGAACTGGTTGCGGATATAGACATGAAAGAATATCTTTGGACTGGCATAAATAATTTTTCAGGCGTTTTCAATGGGAATATGCATACAATTTCAGGTGTTACTGCAATGGTAATTAGTGGTGGTGAAAGAGTAGGGTTATTTCGCAATTTGATAGGTGCAGTAGTGGAAAATTTTTATCTTAAAGATAGCACTTTTGTAACAAAAACACAAGTAGCCGCTGCAGCAGTTGTTGTAAATTGTGAACAAACTGTGACAATATCAAAAGTTTGTGTTGAAAATGTTTCTATGACAGCATATAATGATTCTCCTTACCTTTCAACTTTTATGGGATATACCGAAAACTCTACTACAATTTCAGATTGCATAATTCGTGATTGTAAGTTTTTTACAAGTGGTAGTGGAGGATACTTGTTTGCGTTTTCTGAAAATGCAACAGTCAAGGATAGCTCTATACAAGATACAAACTTTTACCTAAATAGTTCATCCACAAATGTATATCCTTGTACAATGCGCGGACAGATGAGTTCTTGTGTAGCTCAAATTAAGGTATTCAGAGACTCAGTGCAAAACATAAAACAAATTTTTGGTGATGAAAACGATTTTTCAAATTGGTTCTATGAAGAGAGTGTTGGTGATGGAAAACCATTACAAAAAGCATGGCTATGGATAGGTGAGTTTGGCTCAAGTACAAGTCAAGAAGTATATAACAGATTTAAGGCTTTAGGATACACAAATTCCTAAAGCCTTATCTTTATTGTAATTCAAAATTTTCATATATAAATTCTTCTTCAGTTTCAACAGGTATTTCGCGAACATCTTTGTACTTTTGTCCCTCAGGAAGAGGATGTTTTATCGCATAAAGAGTTTTTTGCATATAAGTTTTATGAGCTAGATAATAATATGGAAGATTGATGTCTTCACTTATTTGTTTGCTTACATGCTCTAAAAATATTTTCCTATCTTGGAAAACCATTTTGCTGTCAAGAGCTACAAGTGGTTTGTAAGAGTAAAGTTCTTCATATAACTCAGTTGGAAAGATTGCACAAGTAGCATTATCAAAATAAAGTGATTTATAAAATTTTGTGTTATATTGACGCGTCATGCAATGAATGTTTGTGTGAAATTCCTTGGGATATTTTTGTAGAGGCAAGGTTTTGATTCCAAGCACAGCTTCGGTTACATAAGGACAGTGGGCTAATCCTTTTGCAGTGTCAATAGCATTAAGATAACATTTTAACTCTTCCATTGGATACTCATATGCATAAATGAGCATAGGTCTAATTCTGCCACGAATGTTATTTACCGTAAACTCAATAGAATAGTCTTTTTTATAGAACTTAAAATCTTTTAAAAGAGGGCATGTTTTTAAATATATTAAAGCTTTTATCCGATTAAATAATTTTGACTTTTTATGATAGAGTTCTTTTATAGCATCTGTGATAGGCCTGTAATTATAAGGCATGTCAGTTCTATTATGAGGTATAGTTTTCCCATCCATTTCCAAAATTCTATCAACTTCTTTAAAGGACATAATGTCTTCCATACCAAATTCTCCTTTTATTTATCAGTCTATAGTCCATTTAAGTGTAATAGTCAATACTAAAACAAAAAGAACAA
>CARFEX010000069.1 GCA_948971535.1 uncultured Eubacteriales bacterium
CTTGATGAAGAAAATGAGGAAAAGCTTAAAAACACAATCACAATTTTACAAAAATCAGAAGGTTTTATAAAACGAGAACTTGCACAAAAAGTAGATATGCCTTTTATGCCAAAACTTATTTTTGAAATTGATAAAGGTACAATGGCATCAGTGCGTGTAAATGAAATTTTAAAGAATTTAGATATCCCAGCAGGAGATGATGAAATAGATGACTAAAGAAATTGTTTCAAATATGAAAAAAGCAAAAAATGAGATAAAATTAGCAAAAAGAATTGCTATCTTTTCTCATATAAGTCCAGATATGGACTGCCTCGGCTCAATGTTTGCCTTAGCACAAGTTTTACTTAACCTCGGCAAACATGTTGAGATGTTTAACGAAGAGAGTTTGGCATTCGAAGATAAATTTATAGTTGATGAAACAAGCATAAATAAATGCGGACTTAATCCAGAGGAATTTGATTTATTTATTTCAGTTGATACTGCTTCATCAAATCGACTTGGGATTTTTAAAGATAAGTTTTTAAATTTTCCAAATACTATTAAGTTTGACCATCATATAAGATTAGACGACTATGCACTTATAAATATAGTAGAACCTGAAATGTCATCTTGTAGTGAATTAATGTTCCACTTTTTTAAATTTGCAAAATTTAACATTACACCTAATATAGCTACATATCTGTATGCTGGTATTTCTTCAGATACACATTCTTTCAGAAATGGTGCAACAACTGTTTCTGTATTAGAAGTTGCTCCACAACTGTGCAAACTAGGAGCAGATTTTAAAAGGGTGAATGATGCTTTATATTACAATAATTCTAGACTTACAATGGAAATGAAAAAGTTATTTATGCAAAAATATAAAATCTATGATAACCAAATTGCAATATGTACTATAAGTTTGGATGACCTTAAAAAAGTAGGTGCATCAAAGAGCGATTGTAGCTCTTTTAGTGCTGAGCTTGCAACAATAGAGGGGATTAACATAAGTTGTAATATTGTTCAAAAAGATGAAACACATTGTTCCGCATCTTTCCGTTCAAGAAATGGATACGACGTAAGTATAATTGCAAATATTTTAGGTGGTGGTGGTCACGTTAATGCAGCAGCTGCAGTAGTTGAAATAAGTGACGAAAAACTTTTTACTAAAATGGTGCTAAAAGAAATAAGATTATACATAGAAAAAGAGAAGAAAAATGTATAGCACAATCATACTAGTTAATAAACCAAGGGGGATTTCTTCCAATACTGTGGTCAATATAGTTAAAAGAGTGGTTGGAGCAAAAAAAGCAGGACATTTAGGTACTCTTGATGTAGCTGGGGAAGGTTTACTACCTGTTACTATTGAAAAAGCTACAAAGCTTTTTGATTATTATTTAAATAAAGATAAAGTTTATAAAACAGTATTCAAGTTTGGTGAAACAACAGACACACTTGATTTGGAAGGGAAAGTTATAGCACGAGATAATAAAATTATAACGAAAGAAGCTTTGCTTAATGTCATACCTAGTTTAATAGGCAGATATCCACAAATGCCACCACAATTTTCAGCAAAAAAAATTGGTGGTGTAAAAGCTTATGACCTTGCAAGACAAGGCAAAGAAGCTAAATTAAAACCAAAAGAAATTGAAGTTTATAATATCAAGCTTTTAAAACAATTATCTATAAATGAGTTTGAACTAGAAATACATTGTTCTAGTGGGACTTACATACGTTCAATATGCAGAGATTTAGCCATAAAATTATCAACATACGGTGTTATGTATAGCATACTTCGTACTAAATGTGGAGAATTTGATATAAAAGATAGTTTTACATTGGAAGAAATAAAACAAGGTGCATTTTCCACTATACCACTTGAAAAATTGTTTAATTTACCAAAAATTCAGGTGTCAGAAATTGAAAAAGATAAACTACTCAATGGAATTTATATTAAACTAGATTGCAAGGAAAGTGAAATAAACTGTTTTTATCAAGACAATTACCTAGGTGTGCTTGAAAAGATTGAAGACTATTATAAATTTAAGCACAGATTTGTTTAAACAAAAAAAACTACTTAAATAAAGGAGTAAATATGGTAAAGTTTGGGCCTTCAGGCTGTGGTGAAGAATTTTACAATGAGGGAAATAAAACTATATTGCAAGTTCCTGCATGGATAAAAAATAGAGGGCTTGATGCCTATGAATATTCATTTGGACATGGTTATCAGATGAGTAGCGCTCTTGCAAGTAAAGCAGGAGAACTATTCAATCAACTAAATATCGCTCTTTCCCTTCATGCTCCATTTTACATTAACTTTGCAAATCCAGATGAAGAAATGTATCAAAAGACAAAAGGTTACATTTATACTGGTGTAAAATTTATGAGAGCTTTTGGAGCTGATAAATTGGTTTTTCATTCAGCATCATGCGGTAAAATGACAAGAGCGGAGGCATTAAAACTTACTACCTATAGATTTTCTGAAACCTTCAATCAAATGGAAGAAGAAAATCTCTTAGAGGGGCTGTATCTCTGTCCAGAAACAATGGGAAAAAGTATGCAAATCGGCACTTATAACGAAGTAGTCGATTTATGCTTAACAAATTCACACCTTGTACCAACATTTGATTTTGGACATATAAATTCAATTATGCAAGGAAAACTTATCACTAAGGATGATTATAAAAAAATACTGGACTATTCAATCGAAAAATTGGGTTACGAAAGAACAAACAATTCACATATTCATTTTTCAAAAATACAGTATGGAGAAAAAGGGGAAATTCGACACTTAAACTTTGATGACCAAGTATACGGCCCAAATTTTGAACCACTTGCAGAGGTTCTAGTAGATTATAAACTTAGTCCACGAGTAATATGCGAATCAGCTACAACTATGCCAAAAGATGCACTAGAAATGAAAAAAATTTATCAAAAAATACTAGACAAATAATATATGTTATGATAAAATAATCAAGTAAAATTTGTTTCAAGTTATGAAACCAAACTTTAAACCAATAATAAAGGAGAAAATTATGATTACAGCAGGCGATTTTAGAAAAGGCGTTACATTTGAAATGGAAGGAGCTGTTTATTCAGTTGTAGACTTTTTGCATGTTAAACCGGGAAAGGGCTCACCATTCGTTAGAGCAAAACTTAAAAATGTCATGACAGGTCAAGTTAAGGAAACTACTTTTAACCCATCAGACAAATTCCAAGTCGCAGTTATCGAAAAAAAGGAAATGACTTATCTTTATAACGATGGCGAAATCTATTATTTCATGGATGCAGAAACTTATGACCAAATACCTCTTAATAGAGATGCAGTTGAAGATGCTCTTAACTATGTTGTAGAAAACACAAATTGTACTATGTATTTCTTCAAAGGCAATCCATTCTCAGTTTATCCTCCAACTTTTGTAGAACTTGAAGTTATTGATTGTGAACCTGGTATTCAAGGTGATACTTCAAAATCAACAACAAAACCAGCAAAAGTAGAAACAGGATATGTTCTTAATGTTCCACTTTTTGTAAACATGGGAGATAGAATTAGAATTGATACTCGTGACGGAAGTTATATGGAAAGAGTTAAGTAAAACTTAAATATATTGAAATAATTTTTGAATAATATAAAAACGAATTAAATTAAAGCAGAGCAAATTAGCTCTGCTTTTTTGTTACAAAAAATCACGGCCTTTACCCTTGTTTTTTTACACTAAATTTTATTAAAATAATTTTAAAGAATTTTGTGTTAATTAATTTCAAAAAATATTGACTTAATAAAATAAAAAGAAAATAATAAAGAATTTTGTAAATTGAAAATTTTATTATCCTTATTTAAAAGTTATCAAAGGACAGGCTTTCGCATAAGCATAAAACAAGAGGAGATTTTTATGCTTGAAAAGGTTTTACCAACTGAAATATATGATGTTCTATCAGAAAAGGTGAGTTTTAATGCACTTAATGAAATACGTCTTCGTGCAAATAAACCCATAGTTTTATCAATAGGTAGTCAACGATTTTTTCTTTCAGAAAAAGGTTTAACAGGAAATATCAAAGAGGCTATGTATTGCAGTAAAATCATGATAGAAGATATTATTTTTCGCGCAAGTGACTGTTCAATTTATTCTGTCAATGAGCAGATTAAAAAAGGCTTTATCGTTACAAAAGGCGGTGTTAGACTCGGTATTGGCGGAGATATGGTCGAAGAAGCTGGGCAAGTTAAAACAATGACAAATTTTTCAAGCATAAATATCCGTATTCCACATGAAATAAAAAATTGTTCACTTTCGGTATTCAATCAAATTTTAGTTGGTGATAAGGTATGCAATACGTTAATTATTTCTCCACCAGGAGGTGGTAAAACAACATTTTTGCGTGATTTTATATGTCAATTATCTGAAAGAAATTATGCTTTTAATGTATTGGTTTTAGATGAAAGAGGGGAACTAGACCTTGATAATGAAGGTAGTATAGGAAATTTTAGCGACAAAATATCGTTTGCTAGAAAAAAGATAGGTTTTGAAAATGGTATTCGCTCTCTTAGTCCAAATATTATTGTTACAGATGAGCTTGGCGAAGAAGAGGATATAGATGCAGTAAGATACGCATCAAACTGCGGAGTAAACATTCTAGCTTCCGCTCATGCTGATAGCATTGAAACTTTTATGAAAAAACCATCTTTTAAAAAGCTTATTGAAGAAAAAATATTTTCACGATACATTCTTTTGTCTATGCGAAATGGCCCAGGAACGATAGAAGGAGTCTATAATGAAAACTTTTCACGTGTAAGTAAGCTTTAATAACTAAATTAACATCTATTAATTTGGAGGAAGATATGAAATATCTAGTTATAGCAGTATTATTT
>CARFEX010000070.1 GCA_948971535.1 uncultured Eubacteriales bacterium
AAAAACGAAGACTTTACTCTTCGCTTTGATTTAACTTTAAAAGTATTTATATTTATTTCATGTTTATACTTCTATTTTATCGTTGTTTTCTTGTTGCAAACTTTCTTTTTTGTCTTCCCCTTTATATGTGAAGATTGCAAATGCAAGTAGACATTCAGCTGGATAATATGTTCCTAGACAGAGTAAGTCTACAAACTTTGGTAATGAGCCAAAAACGTTAAGTAGAAGCATAAGGTCTGAGAAGAAGAAAAGTATACTTCCTATAAGTATAAGAATATTTGTTAGATTTTTCTCTCTTATAAAATTCGCAACCGCTTTGCCAACCATTATTGAAATAATCAGAGCATAGAGTACGCATACAATTTCCATGAGTGCTCCACCAAAATTAAATATAGGAACTATGGTTATAAATAATAATGATGGTATAAATATAGCAACTCCGTATATTAAATCCTTCCATTCAAATTTTAATTTAAAGCAATATGCTATAAAATAGAATACATGCCCTACTGCAAATAAAATTGCACCTACTATAAATTCTATATTTAATATTATATCGCCTAGCATTGCGAATATTAGTCCTACAAGCATGATTATAGGAAAGATAATTTTTGTGTTTTTTGTTACAACAATATACACAAAATTTACTACACCTAGTAGCACAAACATAGCACTTGCCATTCCCTTTAATGCGAGTGCATCAATAGGTATCAATTGGTTTGCCATATAGCAAATATCCGCAAGTATTGTTGCCAAAATCAATGCTATATTTAATGAAATAAATATAGTTTTCAAATCGAATTTATTTTTTAATTTTTCCATTATATTCACCTTTACTTTATAAATTTTTTAATCATTTTTAGTTTAAATTTACTATATGGTTGATATCGCAGTGGCAAATCAAACCAAGTTTTTTTATCCACTACACTTTTTTTGTGTGAGAATGTATCAAAGCCAACTTTGCCATGGTATCCACCTATCCCACTTTGTTTTAATCCTCCAAATGCCATATATGGCGTAGCTATATGAATTACACAGTCGTTTATACAACCTCCTCCAAAGCTACACTTTGATAATACTTTATCAATAATATGTTTGTTTGAAGAAAATATATATAATGCAAGCGAGTGCGAAAGTTTGTTTATATTCTCTATTGCCTCATCTATATTTTCAAAAGTAAGCACTGGCAAAACTGGCCCAAAAATTTCTGTTTGCATATCATCAGATTGAAAGCTTGATTTAATGAGTGTAGGTTCTATTTTTAGTTTTTCTTCACTACTCTTTCCACCATATAATAAATTCTCTTTTGATATCAATTTTAAACTTGCATCAAACTGCTTTTTATTTATGAGTTTGGGATAAGCATCATTATTTATTGGGTTGCTTGAATACTGCAAGAGTATTTGCTTTTTTATCGCTTGAACAAGCTTGTCTTTAATGTTTTTATGACAATATATATAGTCTGGTGCAACACAGGTTTGTCCTGCATTTAAAAATTTACCGAATACTATATGTTTTGCAGCAAGCTCAATATTTGCAGTTTCATCGACTATACAAGGACTTTTACCTCCCATTTCAAGTGTTACTGAAGTAAAATGCTGAGCACTTTTTTCAAGCACTATTTTGCCTACACGTGTACTGCCAGTAAAAAAGATATGGTCAAAATCAAGGTCAAGTAAAAATGAACATTCTTCTCTCCCACCTATAACTGTAAAGACTTCTTTTTCGTTAAATGTCTTTTTTATTAATTTATCAATTACTTTTGTGACATTATTTGATGTTTCGCTAGGTTTTAATATTACAACATTACCTGCTGAAATAGCATCTACTAGCGGTTCTATTGCAAGCATAAAAGGATAATTCCATGGGCTGATAATAAGTACTTGCCCTTTTGGGCATGGTTTAACAAAAGATTTTGAAACAAAGTGTGCTAAAGGTGTTTTAACACGTTTTGCTTTTGAAAACTTTTTGACATGCTTAATCATATAAGATATTTCACTAAGCACCAAACCTATCTCGGTCATGTAACTTTCTGTTTTACTTTTATTTAAATCAATTTTTAGTGCTGTGTAAATTTCTTCTTGCAGTTCTAGTATATTTTTATAGAGTTGTTTTAACTTTTTTATTCTATAATCAACCGTTCTTAATGGTGAAGTTTGCATAGTTTCTTTTTGTGCATAATAAGCATCAAGGATTTTTTGTTTTGTCATGCTTTGTTTATCAGCTTGCTCTACCATTTTTAACCTCCAAATAAATTTTTCCAAGTTCTTCTCTCGTCATTAATACTGGAACTGGATATAGTGGATTTGCTTCATGCTCTGCGATTTTTGCAAGCACTGGAATCTCTTCCTCTTTTATTTCAGGGATACTTGCAGGAATAGACATATTTTTGTTCATCTCTTCAATTTTATCAATAAAAATTTTTGCTCCTGTTTCACAAGAAGTTTTACTGTCAAAAAGATTTGCAACTCGACGTAGTTTCCAAAGCTTTTTATGGATTTTTTTACCATACTTCTTTAAAACGTATGGTAAGATTATTGCATTTGCAAGTCCATGTGCGATATTATACTTTCCGCCCAAGGAGTGTGCGATTGCATGAACATAACCCACATAGCTCATTGAAAAAGCTATACCCGCATTATAAGAAGCAACAAGCATATTTTTTCTTGCCTCTATATCTTTTCCATTATTATAACACTTTTCAAGATTTTCAAAAATTGTTTTTACTGCAAACTCAGCACGAGTTCTTGTTTTTTTGATTGTACTTCTTCCAATATAAGCTTCTACTGCATGAGTTAGAGCATCCATGCCTGTTGTTGCTGTTAAATTTTTTGGAAGGCCAATTGTAAGTTCTGGAATAAGTGCAGCATAGCTAGGTATTAGCGGAAAATCATTTATTGCATATTTATGACGAGTTTCACTATCTGTTATAACTGCCGCTAATGTTGTCTCACTTCCTGTACCTGCAGTTGTTGGTATAGCTATAAGCATAGGCAATTTTTTTCTTACCCTTAATATACCTTTCATATTGCCAAGTGTTTTATTTGGTCTTGCAATTCTTGCGCCAGTTGCTTTAGCACAATCCATTGCAGACCCTCCCCCGAAAGCAATAATTACATCACAAAAATTGTCTTTATAAATTTTTAATGCTTCATCTACATTTTTACTTGTAGGATTTGCAACTGTTTTATCATATACACAAAGTTTTAAATTTTTAGATTTTACTTTATCTTCTAGTTCTTTTGTAAGCCCTAGTGAACGAACTCCTTTATCTGTTACGAGCAGAATAGATTTCTTATTATTGGACTTAATAACTTCTATTATATCATGATAACTTTGTAGCAATTTAGGTTCACGATAAGGCAAAATTGGCAACAAAGCTTTAAATACAAACTGATATGTTCTGTAATAGATTTTTTTAAATATATTCATCTTTACTCCTTTTCAAAAAATGCAACACCTACAGCACCTGGTCCAATATGAGTTCCGATTGTGCTTCCTATCATAAAAGTTGGAGGAGTTTCTCCCCAAATACTAGCATTGGAAGAAGCATAATCTTCCAATTTGATTTTATCATTTCCAGACCAAGCATGACAATAAGGCTTATCAAAATCTATACCTTTTGTTGTAGCTATCAATGCGCTAAGCTGACCATTTGCTTTCTTATTGCCTACAGCTTTGCCTACTAATTTTATCTCTCATTCTACAATAGACACTAGAGGTTTAATTGAAAGCATGCCTCCTGCAACTGCTACCACAGCTGAAATTCGACCTCCTTTTTTAAGATATTTTAATGTATCTACAATGGCTAAAACTATGATTTTCTTTTTTTCTATATCAAGGCGTTTTGCTATTTCTTCTGCACTAAATTCTTGCTTTATTAGTCTTATTGCATACTGAACTAGTATTCTTTCACCCAAGCTAGCATTTAAACTATCTATAGCAAAAACTTGTTTAGGATATTTTGCTGCTATTAATTTTGCATTTTCAAAGGTACCTGAAAGTTTTGAAGATATTGTTATTATAATTGCTTGGTCACCATTTGCTATTATTTTTTTTACCTCTTCTTCAAATCTATACGCATTAATTTGACTTGTTTGCGGAAAGTCATTTTCATTTACTAATTTATCAAAAAACTCTTCTTTAGTTATATTTACTCCGTCTAGAAAATCCTCATCACCTATTCTTATTTCCATTGGAACTAGTATTACCCCTAACTTTTCTGCTTCTTTTTTATCTATATCACATGCAGAATCAATAATCAATTTTACTGTCATTTTAACCTCCTATATTGTCACAAATTTGTTGTAATTTTAAAGTAATCATATTTAGCTCTTTATAAAAATTTTCGCGCTGTTTTTGGCTAAGCCATCCACCTGCATTAAATAAAATCTTGTCTATTTTTTCACTAACCTGTATGCCAAGCTCTTCTCCCTTTTCTGTAAGATTAATTGGAGATTTATATTTTTTTTCGGTTTTACTTGTAGTTGTGCAATAACCATTTTTTTCTAAGTAATCAAGCGCACGAGATATAGCTGCTTTATCTTCATCACAAATATCACATAACTCTTTGGCTGTTAATTGACCTCTATATTTATATAAATAATACACACAAGATACATGAGTGCTTTTAAGACCAAATCTACCCATTTCTATAGTTTTAATTTTTTGAATATTTCGGCTTATTCTATTGATAAGTATAGTAA
>CARFEX010000071.1 GCA_948971535.1 uncultured Eubacteriales bacterium
TTAATGGTAAAAATTATATTTTAAATTTTACGAACCCATATAAAAGCAAAAAAAAGGTTAGTTTTCAGCTCAATGTAACTTTGCCAAGAGGATATTATATATTTCAAAATGACGGACAATCGGTAGAAATAGAAAACTTATGTAATAAAGATAAAGCATATTTTAACTATGCTTTAAAAGGAGCAAAATTTACCTTTTCTTGTGTGAGTGGGCTTGAAAGTTCTACCCATGCTTGTGTTCACTTAACTTTCACAACAGAACTTTTTCCACTCGAACAAAAGCGATTTTATTTTAATTATGGAGAGAATAAATATACTTTAAATTCACCAAGAGAGTGTAAAGAATTCTTTGAATTATCTCAAAATAAAATGAATGAAATATTTGATATTCAGATAAATTCTCGTAACAAAGAATTTGACACACTCTTTAATCGTGAAATCCCTCAGAATATCTGGGTTTCATGGCTTAAAAATAGTGTAGATGAGGAAAGTGAAAATTTTTATCTAAAAACAAAGCAAAATATCTTAAAACAAGTTGAAGGTGGATGGCAAATAAATGAGGAAATGAAACAGCTTAAAGAAGTCCGCTTTTTCCGTAATTTAGGGTGGAAGCGAGTTTTTATAGTATCTGGTGAGAGCCGTTATATTTTTGCAGATAACACTAAATATTTTAACTTCACTTTGCTCACAAATGAAATTTTTAAAAAAAATAATGAAATTTATTTGTCTTTTGGACAGACTTAATGTATACTTGCCTTGTAATGGAAACAAATGCACCAAGAATTCCTCTCGCTGAAAGAATGCGACCTACGACTTTTGAGGACTTTGTAGGTCAGGAACATATTGTAGGGAAAAACACTCTTTTGTATAGAGCTATCCAGTATGGAACTCTTGGTAGCTGTATTTTTTATGGGCCTCCTGGTACAGGTAAAACAACTCTTGCTAATATTATAGCTAACAACTTGAAAGCGAATTTTGTAAAACTTAATGCAGTTACAAGTGGAGTAGGTGATGCAAAAAAAATTATCGAGCAAGCTCGAGTTGATAAGGCTATGTTTGGAAGAGATACTTTTCTTTTGCTAGACGAATGTCATCGTTGGAACAAGGCTCAAAGCGATTGTGTGCTTGAGGCGATAGAAGACGGAAGTATATTTTTCATAGGCTCAACTACCGAAAACCCTTATACTTCAATGACACGAGCTATTGTTTCAAGATGTAGAGTATTTGAATTTAAGCCACTTTCTACTGTGAGCATTGTTCCTGCTTTAAATAGAGCCTTAGCTGATAAAGAAAAGGGACTTGGACATTTGCCAGTAGAGTGTGATGACGAAGCACTTGAATATTTTGCTTTTGCAAGTGGTGGAGATGTTAGAGCTTGTCTAAATGCTCTTGAACTTGCTGTTATGACAACGCCAATAGGCAAAGACAAAAAAATACATATTTCAAAGGAAGTTGCTCAGCAGTCTATTGATAAAAAAGTATTATCAATTGATAAAAGTATGTTTTACGATATGCTCAGTGCTTTTTGTAAGAGTTTACGTGGAAGTGATAGTGATGCAGCACTTTATTATGCAATGCGTCTTATTAAAGCTGGCTGTGACCCTATGATAATAGCAAGAAGGCTTGTAGCTCATTCCTCAGAAGATATAGGTATGGCGGATAGTAATGCAATGCTTCTTGCAACAAGCGCTATGTATGCGGTTGAAAAAATGGGGGCACCAGAAGGGTTAATACCTCTTTCTCATGCGATAATTTATGTATGTGAAGCCGAAAAATCCAATTCTGTTATCACTGCAATGAACGAGGCTATGGATGATGCTGAAAATGCGACAGACAATTTTGTACCTAATCATCTAAAAAATCATCCTAGCACAAATAAAGATGGACATGGAAAATATAAATATCCACATGATTACGGTGGTTATGTGAAACAACAATATTTACCAAATTCATTGAAAGATAAAATTTATTATAGACCTAGCGAAAATGGTAGAGAAAAAAACTTAATACGAAAAAAATTTAGGGGAGAAAAATAAAATGTTTGGTTATAGAAGTGACGGAAAAAAAGTAAAGGGTATGAGTATTATTGATAAAGCAGAACCTTTCTTCATGCCACAACGTATAGATGCAGTTAATTATACAACTGTTCAAATTTATTGTGATAAACTTGATGAGTTTATAGCAAGAGAAAGACGTAATGGTGTATCTTTTAATTATATGCATATTGTTATTGCAACAATAGTACGTATTTTGTATACTCGAAAAAAGTTGAATCGCTTTATTATGCGTGGTACTACATATCAAAGAAACACTATAACTGTTTCTATGGATATTAAAAAACCTTTACATGACGATGGTGAAACTATTACTCTTAAATTCTATTTTACTGGTAGAGAAAATATCTATGAAATAAAAGAAATAGTTGACGGCGAGATAGCTAAAAATTTGGGTGCTGACCAAAATTCTCATCAAACTACAAAAGTGGCTAGCAAGTTTTGTAAATTGCCTGACTTTTTGTTCAGATGGGGACTCGCTTTAGTGAGATTTTTAGATAGACATGGATTGATGCCAAAAGCTTTGATACATGCAAGTCCTTTCCATACAAGCTGTTTTCTTACAAATCTTAAATCTATAAAACTAGGTCATATATATCATCATCTTTACAATTTTGGAACTACAAGTATCTTTGTTGCAATGGGAAAGGAAAAAATGGAACCTGTAGTTGAGAATAATAAAGAATTGAAAATTGCAAAAATTATGAACCTTGGCATGAGTCTTGATGAACGTGTTGCTGATGGACTTTATATGAGCAATAGTTTGAAACTTTTGAGAGAAATCATGCAAACACCAGATTGCCTCAAAGATAAAATGCCTGACGATGGTTCTATTCCAAAGAAAATTGTTAAGAAAAAACCAAAAAAATTAAAAACTATAAAAAAAACAAAGATTAAAAAAGAAAAAGTGAAAAAAGAGAAAAAAGTTAAAGAGAGCAAACCTAAAAAAATAAAACCTCTTAAAAATAAAAAAAAACATGACAAAAAAAAGAAAAAAATCAGCACTGAAGAGGCTTAATAGCTTGGTTTTATACTAATTTTATGGTAATATAAAACTATTAGGAGGTTAAAGTGAAGAGAATTTTCTATTTCATTTTGTCAATTTTGGTTATATTTTATATTGCCTGTCTTTGTTATCTAAATATCGACCCAAATGTAGCGGGCAGTGCAGGAGTATTTCTTAATAGTGTTGCAAAGTATGGTGGACTTGTTTTAGTCCTAGCTTACGCATCTGTCAACTTTTTCGGAAATCCATTAAAAATCGCCTTTTTTGTTTTGCTAGTTTTGGTAACAATATTCTATATAATAACACTTGCTGTTCCAGGACTTTTTGCTGGGCTTATCGGTGGTGAAAATGGTGATTCAGGAGCACTTTTAAGATGGATAAACTTTTAATTATTGATGGCAATAGTATAGCAAACAGAGCTTTTTATGCTATGCCTTTTTTTTCAAATAAAGAGGGCAAACCTTCGGGAGCAGTTTATGGTTTTTTGAATATTCTTATAAAGATTTTGCTTCAAGAAAAACCTACTCATGTTGCTGTAGCTTTTGACCATGCTAGACAAACTTTTCGTAATCAAATTTATAGTGAATATAAAGGTCAAAGAAAGCCAACTCCGCCAGAACTTATTGAGCAATTTCCTGTTCTAAAAGAAATGCTAAAAAACATAGGTATTCAAACTTTTGAATATGAAAATATTGAAGCTGATGACATTATTGGAACAATTAGCAAAAATACCTCATGTCAGAAAATTTTACTTTCAGGAGATAGAGACCTTTTTCAACTTATTGATGATAAAACCTTGGTGTTTTTTCCAAGAAAAGGTGTGAGTGAAGCCGATAAGGTCACTCTTGAAAATTTGAAGGATATATATGGCGTTAGTTTTCCTAGTCAGGTTATAGAATTGAAAGCACTGATGGGTGACACCTCAGATAATATTCCAGGAGTTCGTGGCGTTGGTGAGAAAACAGCTCTATCTTTGATAGAAAAATATGATAATCTAAATAATATATATAAAAATCTTGATGACATTAAAGGTAAACTTAAAGAAAATTTAATAGATTATAAAAATGATGCTTTTATGTCAAAAGAACTTGCAACTATAAAAACCGATTGTGATTTTGAATTTAACTTTGAAGCATGCAAATTTTCATTGCCATTTTCAACCAATGCTTACAATTTCTTTAAGGAATGGGATTTTAATTCTATTACTAAAAACGATAGTCTATTTGAAGAAACTATTAAAATAGAAAAAGAGATAAATAAAGTTAAAAAAACTTTGTTAACGCAACAAGTTCTACAAGAAATTATTAAAAAAAATATCACTGAGTTTGCCTATAATTTTGAAACACTCGAATTTTATTTTGGTGGTAAAGAAAGCTATTATCTTCAACAAAATTACGACATGTTTGGTAGTGACCTCGCTTTTGAAGATGTGCTAAAATGCTTAAAAAAACTTTTTGAAGATGCAAAGGTTTTAAAGATTACTTTCTCTTCAAAAGAAGATATGCATACTCTTGATAAATATGGTATAAAACTGACTAATTTTTTTGACTTATCTATTGCTAGTTATGTTGTCAATGCTGGTGCAAAAGCAAATGTTAACG
>CARFEX010000072.1:0-2998 GCA_948971535.1 uncultured Eubacteriales bacterium
CTCCCCCTTTTTTTTTTTTTTTTATAATATTAACAATTCTGCTAGGCACGACTATTTCTTTTACAATAGATTTTCCAGTTAAAAGTTCTTTAACCTTTTCTTCCTCTTTTACAAGTTCAAGTACCTGCTCTTTACTAAGATTTGTGTCAATATTCATTTTTGTTACTATTTTGCTATTTACTTGAATTGCAATTTCTACAACTGTACTTTTAAGTTTTTCCTCATTATATGTTGGCCAAGTCTCATATGCTATCGTTTTGTTATGACCAAGTTCTTGCCAAATTTCTTCGGTTATACAAGGTGCAATAGGATTTAAAAGTTTAACAAAGCCTTCTGCATATTCACGAGGGAAGTTCTCTTCCTTTGACACAGCATTAACAAAAACCATCATTTGAGCAATAGCGGTATTAAAGTTCAAACTTTCATAATCGTCTGTAACTTTTTTAACAGTTTGATGATAAACCTGCTCCAAATTTTTATTTGGCATATTGCTAATATTTTTTTCTTGATAAATTCTATAAACTCTATCTAAGAATTTTCTTGAGCCTGCTACACCATTATAGTCCCAAGGTTTTGAAATTTCAAGCGGGCCCATAAACATTTCGTATAATCTTAAAGTATCTGCACCATATTCTTTGACTACATCGTTAGGATTAACCACATATTCTGGATAACGTTTGCCCATTTTTATTCCGTTTGCACCCAATATCATCCCTGGATGAACAAGTTTTTTAAATGGCTCTTTAACTGGAACAACTCCTTTATCAAATAGATAATTATTCCACATTCTACTATACAAAAGGTGTCCTGTGGCATGCTCTGGACCTCCAACATAAAGGTCTACTGGCATCCAATGCTCCAAAAGTTTTTTGTCTGCAAGTGCGTTTTCATTATGAGGGTCAATATAACGGAGAAAATACCAACTAGACCCAGCACTACCAGGCATTGTATTTGTTTCTCTCTTTGCATTTTTGCCGTCAACTATCATATTTACCCAATCTTTTGCTTTTGCAAGTGGGCTTTGTCCGTCAGAGGCTGGTTTATAATCATTAAGTTCTGGCAGGATAAGTGGCAAATCTTTGTCATCAAGTGCCTTTGTTGAGCCATCTTCAAAATGAACAATAGGGATAGGCTCACCCCAATAGCGTTGACGTGCAAAAGTCCACTCACGGATATGATAATTTACTCTTTCTCTACCCTTGCCAAGCTTTTCAAGTTTTGCTGTAATCGCTTTTTTAGCCTCTTCAACTGTTAAACCATCAAACTCTTCACTATTTTTGAGTTTACAACCTTTTCCAAGATACTCACCCTTTTCAAAAGCCTGTTTCGAGGTTTCTTTTCCGTCAATAACTTGTATCATTTCTATTTCAGGGTCTATCGCAAGACGGAAATCAAAGTCACGTTGGTCATGTGTTGGCACTGCCATAACAGCACCAGTACCATAACTTGCCAAAACAAAATCGCCAAGGTAGAGCGGAACCTTTTTGTTATTAACTGGATTTATCGCATAAACACCTTGCAATTTCACACCTGTTTTTTCTTTATTGAGTGCAGTTCTATCAAGGTCAGAGAGTTTTGCTGTTTCTTTTCTATATTTTTCAACTTCTTTCCAATTCGTTATACGGTCTTTAAGTTCGTCTACAAGCTTGCTTTCTGGAGCTAAAACCATAAAGGTTATTCCGTAAATTGTTTCAATACAAGTGGTGAAGATAGAAAATTTGCCTCCTCCTACTATATCAAAGTCAACTTCAACTCCTGTCGACTTGCCTATCCAGTTACGTTGAATAGCTTTTGTTGAGTCTGGCCAATCAAGTTCGTTTAAACCTTCTAGCAAACGTTCTGCATACTTTGGCATATCGATAACCCATTGACGCATATTTTTCTTAACAACAGGATATCCGCCACGTTCACTTTTGCCGTCAACAACCTCGTCATTTGCAAGCACACAGCCAAGCTCTTCGCACCAATTTACAGAAACATCTTCGCATCTTGCAAGACCATCATTATATAGTTGCTTAAATATCCATTGAGTCCATTTATAATATGCTGGGTCGCTTGTTGCTATAGCTCTATCCCAATCATAAGACAAACCAATATTTTTCAGCTGGCTTGTAAAATATTCAATATTTTTTTGAGTGAAACCGCTAGGATTATTGCCTGTGTCAATCGCATACTGCTCGGCAGGCAAACCAAAGCTATCAAACCCCATTGGATGAAGTACATTATAGCCTTGCATACGTTTCATTCTGCTTACAATATCTGTTGCAGTATATCCTTCTGGATGTCCAACATGAAGCCCCGCTCCTGAAGGATAAGGGAACATATCAAGTACATAATATTTTGGCTTAGAAAAATCCCAAACGTCAGTTTTGAAAGTTTGATGCTCCTCCCAATATTTCCTCCACTTATTTTCAATTTCGGAATGATTATAATTATTCATAATTGTCCTCACTAATTTATGTTTGAATAAATATTATCATTTAATTAAAATATTGTCAAATAAACACAATGAAAATTGAAAGTTAGGTATTGAAAATTTGCAAAATGTATGTTATAATCAAAACAATTAGGAGGATATTTTATGGAAAACGTAAAAAAGTATATTATTTCAACTGCAGACGAAGATTCATATTATTATAGAGACCCTAATGGTTTGCAAACCATTTTACATAGAATTATCGCTACAAAAAATATTTATGATGAAAATGGAAATCTTTTAGTTAAAAAAGGTGAAAAAGGCGGATTTGTAGATGGTTATCATAACTTGTCTCAAACAGATTCTTGTTGGCTTTATAATGATGCAATAGTTTGTTCGCAAGCAGAAGTTTTAGACAATGCACAAGTTTCAGATAATGTGATTGTTTTTGGTGAATCTTACATTTGTGATAATGCAAGGGTTTCAGGCTATGCTAAAATATATGATGAGGCGTCAGTGGAAGATAATGCTGAAGTTTCAGATAATGTGATTGTTTTTGGCAATGCACAAATTTATGGTAAT
>CARFEX010000072.1:3098-4536 GCA_948971535.1 uncultured Eubacteriales bacterium
CAATGCACAAATTTATGGTAATTCACATGTTTTTGGCAATGCACAAATTTATGGTGATGCAAGAGTTTATGGTGATGCAAGAGTTTATGGTGATGCAGAAGTACATGATTATACAGCACTTTATGATAATATGATGGTATCTGGCAATACACAAAAACAAAAAAATCAAGTAAAATTGTCTGACAAAGAGTTCTCTATTATTAAACAATCACTCAGTCAAATTGTAGCTTACAAAAAAGGACAAATAGATAGCAAGGAATTAAAGAATTCTATTGATGAGATTGCCAATACAACTGAACTTGAGAGCATTTTAGAACACTTACCTCTTGAAGAAAATATAGAAAATCAATAAAAACCTTTGAAAAATCCTTGACAAAGGTTTTTTTTATGTGTATAATAGCCTTGTTAAAATGAAATCTGTCCATAGACAGCAAGTGTGAAAACATAAACACATTCGTGTGCTTGCCGAGGAAGAAGGTTATAATTATAGTTGATTTTATCTCTATGCCCTTTTTCCCGAGGCATAGAGATTTTGTTTTAATAACACAAAATTCTATTCTAAAAGGGAGGAAAGTCATGAGTGCTAATCTTGAAGCTAAAAAACTTGTAGTTGACGAAATTAAAGATAAACTTTCTAAAGCTAAATCTGTTACTTTCGTAGATTACAAAGGATTAACTGTTGCTGAAGATACTGCTATGCGCCGTGAATTTAAGAAAAATGGTGCTGAATACAAAGTATATAAGAACAAGTTAATGCTCCTCGCACTCAACGAACTCGGAATTAAGAGTGCCGAACAATATCTTAACGGCACTACTGCGGTTGCTTTCAGTTATGATGACGAAGTAAGCGGTGCTAAAATCGCTTGCGAAAGTGCTACTAAAACTAAGAAATTAACCGTAAAATTTGGTTTACTTAATGGAAACTTCGTTGAAAGCAAGGAAATTGAAGAATTGGCAAAACTTCCAAGCAAAGAAGTTCTTATTGCCAAATTACTTGGAACTCTCAATGGGCCTGCAAGTGCTCTTGCTAGAGTTCTTAATGCCCCTACACAAGGGCTCGCAATCGCTTTAAATGCTATTGCAACAAAGTAATCTATAGTGTTACAAAAAATTAAAATCGGAGGAAATAAAAATGTCAGAAAAAATTACAAAACTCGTTGAAGAAATCAAAACATTAACAATCGTTGAAGTATCAGAACTCGTTAAAACTCTTGAAGAAGAATTTGGCGTATCTGCTGCTGCTCCTGTAGCTGTTGCTGCTGCTCCTGTAGCTGGCGGAGCTGCCGCTGCTGAAGAAAAGAGCGAATTCACAGTTGAACTCGTTGAAGCTGGTGCAAACAAAATCGCTGTTATCAAAGCTGTAAGAGAAATCACTGGACTTGGACTTAGCGAAGCTAAAGCTCTCGTTGATGGTGCTCCAAAAGCAATCAAAGAGAAC
>CARFEX010000073.1:0-1667 GCA_948971535.1 uncultured Eubacteriales bacterium
AGTAAAGAAAAACATAGACAAAACAATCTATGTTTTCTTTTTTACCCTTACTCTCGCTTAACTGCCAAACAAAACGAATAATTCTACCGTTGTCATAGGTTGCCGTGAAAAGCACTAAACTTTCAAATCTCATGGCACTTGCCTTGACCTTGACAACAAAGAATATTCGTTTACACTAGAATAATAGAGAGGAGAAAACAAAAAAGCAAAAGAGCGGTCTGCGTTACGCTCTGCCAGCAACCGCTCTTTTGCAAAGAAATCGAGTCATAGGCGTGTGCTTGTCTGCTGGAGCGAAGCGACAGCGCTTGTATAAGACAAGCGCACGCCTAAGTGCCAAATTGAAAAATTTTAAAATATTTCTTTTATTTTGATGCAGACAAAGAAAGTATATGATATAATTTATTTATGGAGGTTATTATGATTGAAAATATAGGACCAAAAGATTGGCAACAAACAAGAGGAACATATACGCCAGCTAAAAAAATTGATTTAGGTAATTGCTATTTACTATTTATTTCTGGACAACAAGCAAGAAAAGGTGAAAACAATGAGGCATTTACTGACGACATTGCATTACAGACTGAATCTGTTTTTGAGCAATTAAATAATATTTTAATTGCAGCAAATGCTAGTATGAGAAATGTTGTTAAAGCACAAATATTTTTAACAGATATGAATGATTTTTCAGTTGTTTCAAAAATTAGAGATAAATGGTTTGCAGAATCAAAACCAGTCAGCACTTTGGTTGAAGTAAACGGAATGACTAGAAAAGGTGCAAAAGTAGAAATTGAATTGACTGCAATAATTAAAAAATAATTTCAACATTTAATACTTATATAAACAAAAAACGAACTTAAATAGAGTTCGTTTTTTGCTAGTTTCAAAATTTATAGCCCTTCGCCTCTTTTTTTAATCTTTGCTATCTTTATTTTTAGTTTAAAAATATTAAATTAAGCCTATTCTTGTTCAGCTTCTGCCAAAAGATTTTTAGAGTCTATTTCTTTGTTTATATTGTTTTTTGTTTCAGCATTTATAGACTCTTCTTGACTCGTTTGTGAATTATTTTTTTCAAAATCCCTCACCTTTGTCACATAAATATCTGATATTTTGTTGCATCCTGCAAAAGCACAATAACCTGCGATATAAGATTTTTTTTGAAAGTCCATCTTTTCAAGATTTGTACAACCTGCACATGCGCCTTCTTCAAAATTTGAAAGACTTTCACCTTTTAAGGTTTTTAAACTAACACAATTAAAAAAAGTGTATTTTTTAAGTTTCTTTAACTTCTTTGGAAGAGTAATCTTTTCTAAGGCAACGCAGTTTTTAAAAGCATAAGGTCCAATATATTCAACAGAGTCTGGAATATCAATATCTTTTAAACTTCTGCAATTAAAAAATGCACCTTCGCCAATATATTTAACTTTTTTTGAAATGTCAATATATAACAAAAGATTGTTATCAGAAAAACAATAATCACCTATAGCTTTCACACCTTTCCAAAAATTTTTCCAAACTTTTTTAGGCTTGTCTTTAAGCTCTGTAAGGTCTAGTTCTGTAACATTTTTTAAAACATAGCCTTTTATTTTTTTATCGTAAATTTTTAACATAAAAACTCCTATTTGTTGAAAAATATTGTTAAGTATACTCTAAAATTTATATTTTGTCAA
>CARFEX010000073.1:1677-4501 GCA_948971535.1 uncultured Eubacteriales bacterium
AAGACTAAAAAAAACAGTAAACAAACAAAACTTTGTCAATATTGACATTTTATATAATTTATGATAAAATCATAATAAGGAGAAAAAAATGATATTTGAAAAGCTCCAACAAAATAAAACTATAAGACGTTTAAAAAAAGATTGTGATAAAATTTTGGCTCTAGAAGAGAAATTTTCAAAATTGTCAAATGATGAGCTAAGAGATTTTTCATTGTCGCTTTTAAATGGTAAAAAAGATAAATATGGTCAGCTTCCTCAAGAGTATATGCATGAAGCTTTTGCTCTGGTTAGAGAAACCACATTTAGAGCATTGGGTTTAAAACAATACCCAGTTCAAATCATGGGTGGGCTTGCTTTGCTTGAAGGTAGCATAGCAGAAATGAACACAGGAGAGGGAAAAACACTCATGTCATATTTTCCTGCCTATATTCGTGCATTGACTGGTGAAAATGTACATATTTTAACTTCAAACGAATATCTTGCTAAACGTGATGCAGAGCAGGCTTCAAAAATTTTTGAAATGCTTGGACTTAGCACAGGTGTTGCAGTTTCAGGTATGAGCCGTAAAGAGAAAAAGCAAGCTTATAGCAAAAATATAACTTATTCTACTGTCAGTGAAGTAGGTTTTGATTATTTGCGTGACCAAGATGTAACTGTTGTAACAGAAAAAGTTCAAAGAGGGCTTAATTATGTAATTGTAGATGAGGCTGATAATGCACTCCTTGACGAAGCAAGCACACCGCTTATAATATCTGGTGAAGAAATTGTTACAGATAAAGAACTTATAAAACAGTGTGCAGAGTTTGTGAGCGAACTTGACAAAGATGACATCGAATATGATGATGAATTAAAATCAGTATTTCTTACAGCAGAAGGTCAAGAAAAGCTTGAAAGATATTTTGGTATAAATGCACAAACTTATAATGAAAGAAATATTGAAAATATCTATTACAGAGTGAATAATGCTCTAAAAGCTGAAGAACTTTTTACTAAGAATAAAGACTATGCTGTGGTCGATGGAAAGATAGGAATAATTGATAGGTATACAAACCGTATAATGCCAGGTAGAATGTATACTCGTGGTTTGCATCAGGCTTTGGAGGCGAAAGAAGGTCTTGAAATTTCAGATCAAACTTGTGCAAAAGCTCAGATAACAATAGGCAGTTTGGTCAGTCAATATAAAGTAAAGGCAGGGATGACTGGTACTGCTAGCACTGATAAAGATGAACTTGATGTATCTTATGGTATGCCTGTGGTCAAAATTCCTACAAACAAGAAGAGCCAAAGAGTAGACCTTCCTCTCCGTATTTTCGCTAGCCAAGAAGCTAAAAATATGGCTGTTATTGAGGATATACTTCAAAGACATGAAAAAGGACAACCTATACTTATCGGTGTGTCTAGTGTGGAAATGTCTAGGGTTTATGAAAAGCTCTTATCACAAATAGGATTAGAATACAATGTTTTGAATGCTGTAGACCATGAACGAGAGGACTTTGTTGTAGCACAAGCAGGGCGCAAAGGTGCGATAACTATTGCAACCAATGTTGCTGGACGTGGTACTGATATTTTGTTAGGCGGTAACCCAGCATTTATGGCAAAAGCAAAACTTAGAGAAATGGGGTATGATATTCATCAAATAGCTATTGCTGAGTCTGCACTTGAGGGCATCAATGATGACGAAGTTAAAATCAAAGCCTTGTATAAAAAACTTAAATCAGAATACTCTCAAATTACTAAAAGCGAAAAGCGAGAAGTTATCGATGCTGGCGGACTTTGTGTTATTGGAACAGAACTAAATATAAGCAGAAGAATAGATGACCAGCTCAAAGGCCGTGCAGGGCGACAGGGTGATAAAGGTGAAAGCAGAATGTATTGTTCACTTGACGATTTTATATTTGAGTATTATGGAGACCCTAAAGAGCTTGATATTTTGAAAAGCAAATATAAAAATGTTGAAGAAAGAATTGCTGACCAAATGGTAAAAGATAAACTTCTTAAAATTCAACGTGTGGCTGAAAGCAAAGAGCAAGCTAGTAGAAAGTGGGTTCGTAGAACTAATTCCGCTTTTGATGAAATAAGAAAAGCTTATGAAGAAATGAGAAAAGATGTTTATCAAAGTGAGAACTTTAATTCAATATACCAAAAACTTTTTAATCTTCAAATTGAAAACGAGTACAATAGAGAATTTTCAAAGGAAGAAAATAATGATGTCCTTAAATATGACAAACGTATAGAAGAGATGTTGTATAAATATGGTATAAAAGACGAAGCTTGTGATGAAGAAAAGCTATTTGGCAAGGACAAGGAAACCGTTGAAGAACTTGCAAAAATGGTTGCAAAAAAGTATGAAGATAATCTTGTAAAAGTTTATGGCATAAATAACAAAATAGTAGAGTTTGATAAATTAAAATTATTAAATGACCTTGGTAAAATGTGGACACATTATCTTGAAGAGTTTAATGATATGGATATGACAGCAGGCACTAGTTTTCGTTTTTCAAGCAACTTGGACGTTGATATGAAAAAGAAAAGCGGCGACATGTTTAATAGATATTTTAACGAAATGGCTGAGGGATATCTAAATGAAAATTATTTTGATTTAAAGTGGAAAGCAGAACATTTTGTGCAAAGTGTTTCAGGTCTAAAAACTGATGAATCAGGTATTAAGTTATGTGATGCAAGCAAGGTACTTGCAAGTCGTGTTAGAAAAAAGAAGAAGCCTATTGAAAATAATATTGAAACTAATGAAAATAAAACTGTAGAAATAAAAAATAAACAAATAGACGAACAGCAGGAGGCTTAGTTTCAAGAAAAGAAGATAGCA
>CARFEX010000074.1 GCA_948971535.1 uncultured Eubacteriales bacterium
TAAAAATACGGAAAATATCAATCAGCATGATTACATTCTGCACCTATAATATTAAAAAGGGAAGGATAACTATGGAATTTAATAAACAAGAAATTATTGAGAGGTTAAAGTTTTTTAGAACTAGAGCTGGTTTGTCTCAAAGAGAATTAAGCGGTAGATTAGGATTAGGCAACTCATATATAAATAGTATTGAAAGTGGAAAAACAGCTTTAAGAATAGATGCTTTAGATGAAATTTGTAAAGTATTGGGTATTAGTATTTTTGACTTTTTCTATTTAGGTGAAATTTATAATGAAGACCAAAAACAAATAATCGATGACTTATTCAAACTAAAAAGTGAAGAGCAAGCTTTGATAACAAATATGATTAAGAGTTTAAAAGACAAGAAAAAATAGTTTTATAATTTGACCAGTGGAGTTGCTGGTCATTTTTTTAGGAACGCAAGAACAACACGAACTTTATGTGAGTGATTTCTTTTTCAATATTTCTTTTTGAAAATCTGTTGACAAAAGTCGGGGGATAGTTTATAATGCTTTTAGCAGTGAAGAACTGTCCTTGTTTTTTCTCGGAATGAGAGAAAACCATTAGTCCAAAAGGAGGTTGTTGTATGAATAAGTATGAACTTCTCTACATCATTTCTTCTGACCTTGCTGAAGAGCAACGTGAAGCACTTATTAAAAAAGTTGCTTCTATGGTTGAAGCTAAAGGCGGTAAGGTTGAAGGAACTGACAAGTGGGGTATGAAAAAATTGGCTTATCCTATCAATTTCAAAAACGAAGGTTTTTATGTTCTTATGAACGTTGAAATGAACCCTCAAGAAATTGATGCTATGTCAAAACTTATGAACATTACTGAAGGTATTATTCGTCAAATGTTTGTTAGAAAGTAATTTGTCGAAATCAGTAAAGGAGAAAATTATGAATAAAGTTATTTTAACAGGAAATTTAACAAAGGACCCAGAACTTGCCACAACAAATAGTGGAGTTTCTGTTTGCCGTTTTGCGATTGCAGTGCAAAGAACTTTCAAAAATTCTGAGGGTGAAAGAGAGGTTGATTTCTTCAACATTACAGTTTGGAGAGGTCTTGCTGAAAATTGCCACAAGTTTTTAAAGAAAGGTTCAAAAGTTGCAGTCGTTGGTAGACTTCAAAACTCTTCTTATGAAGCAAGTGATGGTAGCAAACGTTACTCAACAGATATTGTTGCAGATGACGTTGAATTTATTGGTTCTAAACCAGCTGATGGCGGAGATGTTGCTCCAAAATCAACACCTAGTGTAAAAAAAGAAACCACAGAACTTGAACCTATCGATGATGATAGTTTACCATTCTAATTAAAAGGAGGCTTTTGTCTATTATGAGCGAAGCAGTTAAAAGCGAAGAAAAGGTAGTTAAAAAATTCCGTAAACCAGCAAAGAAAAAAGTTTGTGCTTTTTGTGTAGCTGGCGAAAAGACTATCGATTATAAAGATGTTGCTAAAATCAGAAAATATATTACTGAAAAAGGCAAGATTTTACCAAGACGTCAAACTGGTGTTTGTGCACGTCACCAAAGAGAACTTTGCACAGCTATTAAAAGAGCTAGAAACGTTGCTCTTCTTCCATACGTTGGAGATTAAAAAATTTATAAAAGGGGTATATTGATATGCAAAAGGAAATTCATCCAGATTATCATGAAGTTACCGTTGTTTGTGCTTGTGGAAACACATTTAAAACAAAATCTAATAGCAAGGGCGATACTCTTTCTATAGATATTTGCAATAAGTGCCACCCATTCTTCACAGGAAAGAAGAAAGTTGTTGACACTAGTGGTAACGTTGAAAGATTTAAAAACAAATATGGTTTGTAAGAAATGATATCTTACAAAAAAAGAGCATGACGAACAAGGTCATGTTTTTTTGTTTTATATAAAAATATTTAAAATTTCACATTTAGTTGCAAAGTGTCACAAATTGTGATATTATGTTATTGCAGTATTATTGATTAAACGTAAAGGTGCTTCGCCTTTTTGATGAAAAGTCATCATTTATAGTCTAGAAATACTCTTAAACACAAGAGTACAATAATTGGAAAAGATAAAATCAATATTACTGTACCAATTATGAAAAATATGAATATAGAAGAGTTTTGCAAACAAATCAAATTCCCTCAGAAGCAATATTATGATATTGTAAATTTATGCAAGGCAGGAAAGGGTTATTGTAGCTTTAAAATACCAAAGAAAAGCGGAGGCGAAAGAACTATTTATGTGCCTCAAAGAACATTGAAATCTTTGCAAAGAAAAATTAAAAACTACCTAAAAACAAAGTATAGACCATTAAATTGTTGTCATGGTTTTATTGAAAAAAGAAGCTGTGTTACAAATGCCATACCGCATGTTAATAAAAAATGGTGTTTAAATTTTGATTTAGCAGACTTTTTTCCTAGTATTAATTTTGGTAGAATTTTGGGTTTGTTTACAAGCCAAATTTTTGAATTTAATAATCGTTTGGCTACCACTCTTGCTATTATTTGTTGTTATAAGGGAGCTTTACCACAAGGAGCTCCAACATCGCCAATATTAGCAAATATGATTTGTTATAATTTAGATAAAAAGATGATTGAGTTAGCAAAAGAAAATAGGTGTATTTATAGCAGGTATTGTGATGATATCACTTTGTCTACAAATTTAAATTCATTTCCAAGTCTTTTAGTTACATATTATAAAGACCAAGACTATGTAGACCTATCGCCTGAGCTTTATAAAATAGTAAATGGTTCGGGGTTTATAGTTAATACAAATAAAACACGCTTAGCAGAAAAAAATAAATGTCAAATGGTAACAGGCATAATAGTAAATAAAAAATTAAACTTAAAACGCAAATATTATAGAAATCTGCGTGCAATATTATATAATTGCAAAAAAGAAGGCTTGCTAGCAACTGCTTTAAAAAATGGATTGAAAAATGAAACAGAATTACTGAATTTTATTCTTGGAAAAATGGCTTATTATCAAAGTGTTGTAGGTGCAGAGCATGAATCGTATAACAAACTATGCAAAATGTTTAATGATAATGTATATTATAAATTTAAAAATTGTTTTTACAACTTAAAAGAGTTGATGGATAATTCATTGTTTATAATTGAGAACGATATAATAGAAAAACAAGGAACGGCATTTTTAACTGAAGATAACAAGTTGTATACTTGCAAACATTGCATAGTAAAATTAGGTTGCACATATACGGAAGATGAATTAAAATCAGCACTGCAAAAGTTAGAAAAAAGCATTAAAATATTCAAATCATCTTCTCCGAATGACGAATATCACGTGAAAAATATAAAACTATTAGAAAATGATGTTGCCGAAATGGAAATTGTTGGTTATACAACAAACATTAAGTTTAAATTTAGTAAAAAAGATATTTTAGAACCAGGAAATATGTGCACAATGATAGGGTTCCCAAGTTATTCTATAGGCGATACTCCAAATGTCCAACAAGTAAAAATATCTTCCAAAAGAAGATATATGGGTTGTAATTATTTTACTATTGATAAATATATTATCACTGGAGCTAGTGGAGGCCCAGTGCTTAATGGTAAGTGTGAAGTAGTAGGTATGATTGAACGAGGTGGAGCTGATTTAGACGATGCGAGCAAAACAGATGCAAATATGTTTATCCCAGTAAGTGAAATAAAGCAATAAGATAACCAAAAGCAATACCTTGGCGACCGATGGAAAGACACCGACAGATTATTCTGCACAGAAGATGGCAAAACAATTTCTCCTGGGTTATTTAGAGTATGGCTACAGAAGATATTAGTAAGAGTTGGCTTGCCAAAAATATCGCTCCATTCACTTCGCCATACAAACATAACATTGCAACTAATTGCAGGTGTGGATATGAAAACTGTCTCAGCACGTGCTGGACATAGTAAAGCATCAACTACAAGTGATTTCTATAGTCACTTTATAAAGAACTCAGACATTCACGCGAGTGAAATAATAAATAAAATTTTTGAGTAAGCTAATATCCATTATAAATTTAATTGTGAAATATGCTATAATGATTTTAAGTCAATATTAATTTATATACGTTTTAACTAATTGGGAGACAAAATGAAAAAAGAAGTTATAAATACGACAAGAAATGAGCATCCAGGGTTTGGTGCAGGTAGTGGAGATGTTGAAACAATAGTTTATAGGTGTCCTTGTGGCAGAGGCAAGATAGTGGAAGAACATGATAACATACCAGGTTTTAGAGATCATGATGTATATATAGATTGTGATACTTGTAAACACTTGTTTGATATAAATACAATACAAGGTGTAAGGGGTTGGAAATTAGACGGGTTTTTAGTTACAGGCATAACAAACTCAAAATTACGATTAGATAAAGCGATAGATAAAAAAGACATAAAAGAGATATTGATAAATTTATTTGAGTTTTTAAGTTGGACATTTTCA
>CARFEX010000075.1 GCA_948971535.1 uncultured Eubacteriales bacterium
AGTGAAATAAAAAAAAGGGGGAGGACCTCTTTTTTTATTATAAAAAATTATGAAAAACAAAATAAATTAAAAGAAAACACTCCTTTCAAACGCGACATTCTTGCGTTCCTAAAAAAAAGACTTTCAAAAATGAAAGTCTTATTCCTTATCTGTGTCGTCAGCATCAGTAATATCTTCTTCTATTAAAGTTTCAGCATTGTCATCTTCAACTACTTCTTCGGCATTATCGAATTCTGCATTGGTTTCTTCAACTACATCCTCAGTTTCTTCTGCTTGTTCCACAAGTTCTTCTTGATTTTCAGTGTCTGCAAGTTCCTCTTGAGTTTCATCAACAACTTCTTCAACTTCTTCAGAAATTTCTTCAACATCAGTTTCAATAGAGTCGTCTTCTTCGATAATTTCATTTTTTTCGTCAATTTGTTCGACAACTTCTTCCTCAGTCTCTTCAACTAAATTTTCATCTTGATTTTCAGTTTCAGTAAAAGCTAAAAGTTTTTGTTTTTCTGCTTGTTTCTTAGCTTTCTTTTGAGCTTTTTCTTCTTTAAGTTTAACTTTATCTTCGCTAGTCAAAGAGAAATGTCTAGCAAGCAATGCTCTTGCAACAAGAATAAACATAAAAGTAATAACAAGACCAAGCACGATTGAAATAACGAGATTTAAGATTTCATCATTTTTAAGTCCATCAACATAACTTAAAATGAGATACATCCAAGAAATGATAGCAAGACAAGGCAAAACTGTTGTTAAAATAATCGCCTTTGTCATAGAATGAATTTTGCTAGCATAAGAGAATGCGAACATAATAGCTGCGACAGCAAGAATTGAAAAAGCAACTCCAAGAATGAATGCTGCAAGTTGAGAATTTGTCATTAAATCAAAATTCATAAAACCCTCCAAATAACTATCATAAGTTTATCACATTAATTAGCATTTGTCAATATGCTTTTTTTATTTGTACATATTTTTTATTGCGTTTTTTTGATTTTATTTTGTTTTTTGACTATATTGGTCTATAATAAAAGTAATATATGAGCAAAAAGAAGATTTTAGCAATAGTTTTTTCATCTTTGGCAGGAGTACTACTAATAATAGGTATAGTGCTAGCTTTTGTTTTAAATTATGATAATAATGCACCAGCAGCGGTAAATATTCTTGATGATGGTAGTAAAAAAATATTCAAAGTTGACATGAATGAAAATTATAAAGGATATCGGTTCAACTTTACCTCTGATACAAAATCTTTCTATGTTGATAGCAAATCAAATGTGCTAAATTCAAGTGAAGTTGAAGCTTTGGCGATTGGCTCAAATTATTTTGTAAGTGCATGTTATCTAGGTGATAACGAGGGTGCGAATAGCAAATTTAGCCAGCCTATACTTTGGCAAGCATGCACATATCTTAAACAACCACAAATCACATATTCCACAGTAAATCAAACTTTGACATGGGACAGCATTGAATATGCAGATTATTACAAAATTATCTTCACTGGCACAACATCAGGAGAATTAAGAATTTCTAAGGCAGACGGAGAAAGTCTTTCGCTCTTAGATTGGAAAGGTGGCAAAAGGAACTTTTCAGTTATTGCTTGTTCAAATAATCTATGCTATAAAAGCAATTTAAATAGCGATATTATTGAAGTAGAAAATATTTATAGATATAGAGGTTTTGATAGCGAAGCCATATTTAATGGAGAAAATTTGACTGTAAAAGTTAGTTCGCAAGAATTATATGAAGCGATAAATATTAAGATAGGAATATTGACTTTTAGATTAACAAACTTTGTGGTTACTCAATCGGTGGATGGCACTTATAACTATACAATCAATCTCAAACCTATTTATCAAAGTGGTCAGTCTATGTTTATAGCACCAGCAAACAAGGATAACTATAATATTTATGACGGACAATATTTGCAAATAAAATAACCTAAAACACATAAAATAAAACAGAGTAAGACATACTATTTCCAAAAAGAGGTAGTATGTCTGTTTTTAATGTGGATAAAAAAATAAATAGTCTAAAAAAACTATTTCATGAAAGTAGTGATTTTGCTAGTCGTACTCTTGACAAAAATGGTGTCAAGTTAGGTTTTGTCTATCTAAAAAGTATTATAGATGGTGACCAATTTTCAATGGGTATATTTGAGCCTATACAAACTTATACTGGGGAAATCACTTTTGATAATCTAATCAAAAAGGTTATAAGATGCAATGACGTGAAAGAAGTTAAAGAAGAAGAGGTGATTGAAAATATCCTTAAAGGTGGAGTTATAATTCTGCTAGAAGGACAGGGCGGAAAGTTTTTGAATGTTGATATACTTAGTTATCCAACAAGAATGCCTGCTGAGCCGCCAACATCTCCTGTTATACAAGGTCCACGAGAAGGTTTTGTTGAGGATTTAAAAACCAATATAACTCTTTTGCGCCGTTCTATTCAAAGTAAAGACCTAGTCTTAAAATCGCTAAAAGTAGGTAGATATTCGAATACTCAAGTTTGTGTAGCATATATTGATGGGATAGCAGAACAAAAAGTAGTAGACAAAGTTATTTCCAAACTGAAAAAGATTGATATAGATGGTATAGTAGATAGTTATTATGTACTAACTTTTTTGCAGGAAAGACCTAATTCACTTTTCAAGCAAATAGGAAGTGCTGAAAAACCTGACATAATTTCAGCAAAAATGCTAGAAGGCAAAGTAGCAATTATAGTAAATAATTCGCCTATTGTATTGACGGTGCCTTTTGTAATCTTTGAAGATTTTCAAAACTCAAATGATTATTACACAAATCATCACTATTCATCTTTAGTAAGATTTATTAGACTTTTTGGTGTGCTTATTGCAGTTATTTCCCCAGGCCTATATCTAGCTTTACAATTATATCACTATAACTTATTGCCATTAAATTTCCTTATAACTATAGCAGATACAACACTCGGGCTGCCGTTTACACCTTTCTTAGAATTATTGTTTGTATTTCTACTCTTTCAGATATTATACGAGGTCAGTTTGCGTTTACCAAGTTATCTTGGTCTTGCGACCTCGGTAGTGGGTGCATTGATTTTGGGTGACACAGGTATAAAGGCAGGACTTATCTCTCCTCCAG
Organism: uncultured Eubacteriales bacterium; assembly: GCA_948971535.1. Taxonomy (GTDB): domain Bacteria; phylum Bacillota; class Clostridia; order Christensenellales; family UBA1242; genus Caccovivens. The sequence goes on from CARFEX010000075.1 coordinate 3,108, forward strand.
GAGTTATTATTGTAGCTCTTGCAAAAATTGCACTCTATACTATTCCAGAAGAGTCATCTCAGCTCACAGTTCTTCAAGTTATATTTATAATTCTAGGCGGAAGCCTCGGTCTTGCTGGACTAATTACTGGTATGATTTATTTTATAAATTATCTTAATTCAATCGATAGCTATGGAACTCCTTATCTTGCACCATATAGTCCTAGAATACCAAAAGACCTAAAAGATGGAGTATTCAAAAGCCCTGTAACTGACATGAAACGGCGCCCAAAAGCTTTTAGGAGCAAAAATAAAGTGAGGTTAAAATGAAAGAGGCAATTTCACCAAGACAAACAGGAATGCTATGTGTAATATTAATTCTAGCAAATAAAATTCTCATTTTGCCATCACTTATGTATCAAAGTGCAAAATCAGACGGATTGTTTATGATGGCATTTCTGTTTTTAATTGAACTATTAGTGTTGTTTGCATTTTTTAAATTAAAAAAACGATTTCCTTCTGAGAGTCTGGATGAAATTTTATCCATGTCGATAGGAAAAATACTAGCAAAAATTGTTTACCTAATATTGATGGCATTTTTCTTATTTAAAGTTTTTTTAACATTTTCAACTGCATTTATGTATCTAAAATTGCAGGTTTATCAAGGTGAATTTGCGCTTTTAGCGATAATTTGTGTGGTTCCAGTAATAAATCATGCAGTTTTTAGTGGTTTGCGCACATTTTCACGTACAATAGAACTATTCTTTTATATTGTCGTAGCAGGCTTTGTAACATGTTTATTGCTATCTCTCTTTGCAATAGATACAACACCTTTGTTTTTTACATCAAATATTAAAGACTTGGGTCAAGCATGGATAAAACATGTATTTTCCTTTGGAGATTATATATTTTTGTTTCTTGTTATAGATAAAATTAATATTGAAAACAAACATTATAAACAAATTTTTAGATATGCACTTCTTGGCATTGGACTAGTTTTAACTTTGTTTTTCTTGTTCTATTCGCTATATCAAGTTACCGCATTTATGCACAATAATGCGATTTCAGACATATTAGTTTTTTCTATACAGTTTAATGCTGTTGGAAGAATAGATGTGATAGCAATGCTGACAATAATGTTTTTGTCATTGTTTCAAATGGAAATATTTAATTATGGTTTTGTAAATAGTTTTACAAACTTTTTTCCAAAGCTTAACAAAATTTTCGGTGTCGTAACTTTTGACGTTCTATTTATAATAGTTTATTTTGTATTTATTGGTAAGTATGAAAATATGCTTAATTTTTTTGAAGGCTGGCTTGGTTATTTTGCAATAGTCGTAG
>CARFEX010000076.1 GCA_948971535.1 uncultured Eubacteriales bacterium
GTTATAACTTCTAAGGGAAATGTTATTTTTGTTCCAGATGAGTTTGATATAAGTTGCTTTGATTATATTTCTGAAGCTCAAGATGGAAGCCTGTTCCATTCAGCATGGAAGTATTCATATGCCGAAGAAGGAAATGTTATTTTGTTAGATGGTAAAAAATGTGATGCACAAACATTATTCGACCATTTGAAATATAACTTAACTGCATTTACGCTTAAAGATGAAGAAAAAAAATATATGATTGATAAAATTATAGATTTAAATATTAAAAATAAAACCAGAGAAGAAGCTTATGAAATATTAATGAATTTTAGTCGTGTTTACTATGCAGTACACGCATTTGAAAGATTTATTCATGAGATAAATGATCAAGTAAAGTGCGAAAATGATCAATATGATGATTGTATATTGTTATGCGAATTGCAAAAAGAGAAAGAAGAGATATTTGAAGACTTGGAAGAAAATCTTGAATGGGGGCATTGTAGGTAATTTATTTAAGTTTGTTTTTCAAAAAAACAGGAGCTAAAAGCTTCTTTTTTTGTCATATTAAATATGCAATAAACATAATGTTATATTATGAAAAAATTTAAATTCAAGAAAAAAATAAGATTAAAAGTTTTCTATTTTAGAAAGCATTTTGTAAACTTGTGTATTGCAGGTATTCTTTGTCTGCTTGGCGGACTTACTATTTGGGGCGGAATGCAGGTCACTCAAACAAGCACAGTCGCAGGAGTGTATTATAATGGTGACACAACATCAAATAAAGTATCTCTTATGATTAATGTGTATTGGGGAACAGAGTATCTTGACGATATGCTTAAAGTTCTTGAAGAGAAAAATGTAAAAACCACTTTCTTTATAGGTGGAACATGGGCTGTTCTTAATGAAAATATGCTCAAAAAAATTGACGAGCACGGTCATGAACTGGCAAATCATGGTTACAAGCATAAAGACCATGATAAACTAAGTGAAAAAGATAACATGACAGAAATTTCAAACACTCACACTATTGTTAAAGAACTTTTAGGCAAAGAGATGAATTTGTTTGCACCTCCAAGCGGGGCATATAACAAAGTTACAGTCGCATCTGCATCAAACCTTGGTTACAAAACTATCATGTGGACACGTGATACAATCGATTGGCGTGACCACAATACACAACTTATCTATGATAGAGCGGTAAAAAATGCAAAGGGCGGGGACTTAGTGCTAATGCACCCAACAAAGAACACTTTAGAGGCTCTTCCGAAAATAATTGATACTTTACAAAGCAAAAATCTTCAAGTAACCACTGTAAGTGATACTCTAGACGGAATAATTGCCTAGCAAAACCTGTCAAAAAAGACCAATAAATTTCAAAAAAGTCATAGGTTAGCCTTTAGATTTTTAAGAAAGATTTAAAAAAATATCTCAACTTTGTTTGAGATATTTTATATTTATGTTATATTATTATAAATACTGCATGAATTTCGGTTTGTGTAGTAGAATTAAAAAATTTGTAAATAAAAGGACGAGTTAATGGCAACTTTCCGTGTTTCAAACAAAAATAAGAAAAGTAAAGGTGTAAGAAATACAAAAAAGATATGTGGTGTAACTTTAATTGCAGTTTTTACACTTGTATTTTTATTTTCTGTGACTAGTTTAATAGCACCCCTTCAATATTTCTTTTTAGGTACATTTGGACTTTTTGTCTATCCACTTTCTATTCTAATGATGATTATAGGGCTTGCACTTTTAAACGATAAGAAGTATGTGATGCCAAAACGTTATGCAATACTTTTGTCGCTTTCAATTTTTTTCCTTTTAGCAATAATTCAGCTTATAATTTTAGGTGAGCCAAAGCAATTAGGCGAAGCGGGGGAGGAATATTTAACCTTTGGAGAATACCTAGCACTTAGCTATACAAAGCAGTATACAGCAGGTGGAATAATAATAGGCTTTTTCGTGACCTGCCTAGTTATACCTCTTAGCACTTGGGCAACTGGAATAATACTAGGATTAGGGTTACTCATAAGCGGAGCATTTTTTGCTGAAACAGTCCTAAATATGAAAAAAAATAAAGAGCCAAAATCACAGGTTAAAATTCAAATAAAGGAAAAAGAAAAACAAAAACCACTTTTCAATCCTCGTGAAAAAGTGGCAACAAAAAAGCCAAAACAAGAAGAACCAAATATAGTTCTTGGAGGTAATATAGAAGAGGAACTTACAAAAGAACAGCTTGCTAAGAAAAAATTGGGACTTTTAGGTAGTCAGCCTAGTGGTTATAAGTATAGCAGTGGAATAGAACTTCCTCCAGAGCCAAAGCAGGAGAAAAACAAAATTCCAGAAGGTATGAGTATAAGAGAATATCTTCTTTCGCCGCCAACTGTAGATATGAATGACTTTATCTCAAAAAGACCTAGACAAATTAAACCGCAAAATACAACAAATTATACACAGCAAAATAATTTTCAACAACAAACCCCATATCCTACAACAAGTGAAATAAATAAAGCGGTTAGTGAAATGAAAACAACCGACAATATTAAACCATCACATATAACTCATGAAGAAAACTATGACTTTACAACTAATGAAGAGCCAATTAAACGTCATACATTGCCAGAAGTAAAGCCAGAACAGATAACCTCAGAAGCAGAAAATATAATTCGTTCAGTTGTAGAAGAAGAAAAGGCACAAATTCAAGAAGAAATGAATTTTGATGATGCCTTTGACACTTCATCATTCATTGATGACCAGTCTTCTATTTATGATGAAGTTAAAACAAATGAGCAAACGTTTACTCGCTCAGATAGAGAGCAAATAGCATCTCGTGATAGAAATGAGTTTATGAGAAGAGAAGAAAATCAAACTCAAAACTTTACTCGTGACCGTAGCCAAATGTTAGAGCGAAATGATAGAATGGATAGAGCTTCAACATTTGATAGAACAACTTCTCCTAGCGAAAGAATGCAATCAAATAATTCTTCTTTTGATAGACCAGACCCAATCGAAAAACGTAAAAGATTTGTTGAGTTAGATAGTGATGAAAAACCACCAGAAGTATTCAAGCCTTACAAATATTCAAGACCATCACTTGACCTGATTACAACGCAGTCAGACGACCTTTCAATGTTTAATGAAGAAATCCCAATGAAAAGGGTTGCTCTTGAAAATGCTCTTGAAAAATTTGGTGTTCCAGCCAAAGTACAAAGCGTTGTAATTGGGCCAACAGTAACACGTTATGAAATCGCAATGCCAGAGGGTATTTCGGTTAAAAAAATACTATCCCTTGATGCAGATATAGCTTATGCTCTTTCCGCAAAAGGTCAAATTCGTATAGAGGCGCCAATTCCAGGGCGTAGTATAGTTGGTATCGAAGTTCCAAATTCAAAAGTTGCGAAAGTTAGTATAAAAGATGTGCTTCAGTCAAAAGAATTTGCAATGAGCCCATCTCCTCTAACATTTGCTCTTGGCAAGGATATTGCAGGTGCTGTTAGAGTATGCAATCTTCAAAAAATGCCACACCTTTTGGTAGCAGGTACAACAGGCTCTGGTAAGAGTGTTTGCCTTAACTCAATTATTATTTCAATTCTCTATAAGTCTGCACCAGATGAAGTCAAATTTATAATGATTGACCCAAAACAAGTCGAGCTTTCTATGTATGAGGGATTGCCTCACATGGTTGTTCCAAAAGTTATCACTGATGCAAACAAAGCAGTCAATGCACTCGGTTGGGCAGTTGATGAAATGGAACGTAGATTTAATCTTATTGGCGAAGCTAGAGTTCGTAATATTGGCGAATATAACATGACAGATGAAGTCAAAAATGGCAAAAAGAAGAAGATGCCATATCTTGTTATTATATTTGACGAGTTCGCAGACTTTATGGTTGAACATAAAAATGAAATTGAAGGTAAAATTCAAAGACTTGCTCAAAAAGCTCGTGCTGCAGGTATTCATCTTATTTTAGCAACTCAAAGACCTTCAACCGATGTTGTAACAGGTACAATCAAAGCCAACTTCCCAGCTCGTATTGCATTTAAAGTTGCAGGTAGAGTGGACGGCGAAGTTATCTTGGGCTCAACAGGTGCTGAAAAACTTCTCGGCTATGGTGACATGCTTTATAAGCCATCAGATACATCACCACAAAGACTTCAAGGATGTTTTATAGATACACCTGAAACGAAGGATATTGTAAATTATATTATTGAGAACAACGAAGAACAAATAGATACAGATGCACAAAATGCAATAAACGGAATGAACAAAAATTCTTCTTCGTCAGATAACGGAAATGATGGAGTAGACCCTATGTTACCACAAGCATTAAAAATTTGTATAGATAATGGGGTTGCATCTACAACTATGGTACAACGCAAGCTTTCAATCGGAT
>CARFEX010000077.1 GCA_948971535.1 uncultured Eubacteriales bacterium
CTATTACATTTCAACCTGATGATGAAATTTTTGAAACCGTCGTTTTTAATTATGACACTATGAAAAACCGTTTCAGAGAAATTGCATTTCTTAACAAAGGTCTTGTTATAACTTTGGAAGATAAACGTGAAGGAAGTGAACGCAAAGACATTTTTGAATTCAAGGGCGGAATTGTTGAGTTTGTTGACTATCTCAACAAAAATCGTGAAACTATTCTTTCTGCACCTGTATATTTTAACAAATTCAATCGTGGAGCAAGTGGAGAACTTGAAAACGAAATTGAAGTTTGCTTTCAATTTAATGAAGGTTATAGCGAGGTTATAAATGCCTATGCTAACAACATTAACACCGAAGAAGGCGGAACGCACCTTGAAGGCTTTAAAAATGGTCTTACTAAGGTTATCAACGAATATGCTATACGCAATAAAATAATGAAAGAAACAGAAAAACTTTCAAGCGAAGACTGTCGTGAAGGTATAACTGCTATTATCAGTGTTAAACTTCGCAATCCTCAATTTGAAGGTCAGACAAAGACCAAACTTGGCAATAGCGAAATGAGAACCATCGTTTACAAAGCTATGCAAGAGGAATTTGGGGCTTATCTTGAAGAACATCCTATTGAAGCCAAAAACCTTATCATGAAAAGCATAACAGCACAACGCGCAAGAGATGCTGCAAGAAAGGCTAGAGAACTCACTAGAAAGAGTGTTCTTGAAAGCACTACACTTCCTGGAAAACTTGCCGACTGTAGCGAAAAGGATAGAAGATTTTGCGAAATCTATCTTGTCGAAGGAGATTCTGCGGGTGGTACTGCTAAGACTGGCCGTGACCGCCGTTTCCAAGCTATTCTTCCACTTCGAGGTAAAATTTTGAACGTTGAAAAAGCTAGACTTCACAAGATACTTGAAAATCAAGAAATTAAATCGATGATTACAGCTTTTGGTGCTGGAATTGACAAAGAGTTTAACGAAGAGAAACTCAGATACGACAAAATCATCTGTATGACCGATGCCGATGTTGACGGCGCTCATATTAGAATTTTGCTGCTCACATTCTTCTTCCGCTTTATGCGACCTCTTATTGAGCATGGACATGTGTATGCTGCAAAACCACCTCTTTACAAGGTGACAAAAAATAAGGAAATTTTCTATTTCTATTCTGATGAAGAACTTGAAGAATGGTATAGCAAAAATGGACGCAAAGGTTGCGCTCAACAAAGATATAAAGGTCTTGGTGAAATGGATGCCGATCAGCTTTGGGAAACCACTATGAACCCAGAAAATCGTATTCTCATTCAGCTCACCATGGAAGATGCCATTGAGGCTGAAAAAGCATTTAATGACCTTATGGGTGAAGACCCAGACCTTCGCCGTAAATTCATAGAAGAGAACGCAACACTTGTAACTGACCTTGATATTTAATATAACTAAATTAACAATTGATACAATATAAAAATAGGAGCTTTATTATGGATAAACATGAAAGCAAGAAGAGCTTGGAAGAAATCTTTCAAGAAACCAAAATCGAAAAAGTTGACACCGTTGACAATTTGCGTAAGTCATTTATCTCTTATGCTATGGCGGTGAACGTTTCTCGTGCTATTCCTGACGTACGTGATGGTCTTAAACCTGTTCATAGACGTATCCTCTATGCAATGGGCGAGATGAACAACTTTTACGACAAACCTACCAAGAAATGTGCTAGAATTGTCGGTGACGTTATGGGTAAGTACCACCCTCATGGCGATAGCTCTGTTTATGATGCTATGGTTCGCCTTGCTCAAGATTTCTCTATCCGTTATCCTCTAGTTGACGGTCAAGGTAACTTTGGTTCTGTTGACGGTGACCCTCCTGCTGCTATGCGTTACACTGAGGCTAGACTTGCCAAAATCGCAGGGCTTATGCTTGAAGATATTGACAAGGACACTGTTGACTTTTATCCTAACTTTGATAACACCGAAGAGCAACCTGTTGTTCTTCCTGCAAAGATACCTAACCTACTTGTAAATGGCTCTGACGGTATTGCTGTTGGTATGGCAACAAACATACCTCCACACAACCTTACGGAAGTTTTAACTGGCTTACAAGCTCTTATTGACAATCCTGAAATTGATATTGACGAACTTATCAAACTTATTCCTGCTCCTGACTACCCTACAGGTGGAATTATCATGGGACGTACTGCTGTTAAGCACGCTTACAAAACTGGTCGTGGTGGAATTGTTGTACGTGGTCGAGCTGAAATTGAAGAGCTTGCAAATGGTAGAAATAGAATTGTTATTACAGAACTTCCTTACCAAGTAAACAAAGCTCAATTTATCATTCAAATGGCTGAAATGGTTAAAAACAAGAAACTTGAAGGTATCAGCGATATCAAGGAAGAGTCTGATAGACAAGGTATGAGAGTTGTTGTTGACGTTAAAAAAGATTATAATGCGCAAGTTGTTCTCAATTCACTTTATAAACACACTCAACTTCAAAAGGGGTCAGGAATAATCTTCCTCTCTCTTGTTAACAATCAACCTCGCATTTTAAACCTCAAAGAAATGCTTTACTACTATCTTGAACATCAAAAAGAGGTTCTGGTTAGAAAAACCAAATTTGACCTTGCAAAAGCAAAGGAACGCGAACATATAGTAAAAGGTCTTGTTATTGCCCTTGCAAACATTGATGAAGTTATTAAAATCATCAAATCGGCAGACGACAGAGCTGATGCACTTGTAAAGCTTACCGAAAACTTTGAACTTGATGAAATTCAAGCAAATGCTATCCTTGAAATGAAACTTTCAAAACTTACCAGCTTGGAAGTTGAAAAGCTTAATGAAGAACTGCGTGAACTCACTTTGAAAATTGAAGATTATGAAGATATTATCGCAAGACCTGAAAGAGTTCTCAAAATTCTTCGTGATAATTTTGAAGAAATTAAACTTGCATATGGCGACAAACGTAAAACAGAAATTAGTCTAGATGCTGGCGGAATTGATATTGCTGACCTTATCGAAAGAGAAGACGTTGTTATCTCTATGACTAGCCAAGGTTATATTAAACGTATGAGTACTAGTGAATACAAGGCTCAAAATCGTGGTGGTGTTGGCGTTACTGCTCACAAGACGAAAGAAGAAGACTATGTTAAGACGATGTTTATCACCTGCACTCATGATGACCTCCTCTTCTTTACAAATTTAGGAAAGGTTTATTGCATAAAAGCTTATGAAGTGCCTGAAGCTCAAAGAACTGCAAAAGGTAGAGCTATTATCAACCTATTGCAATTAGAGCCAAATGAAAAGGTTACAACAGTTATTCCTAGAAAAGACGATGCTGAAGGAAACCTTATTATGGCGACAAAATATGGTCTTATTAAAAAGACACCTCTTAAAGAATTTAATTCTATTCGAAAAGTAGGAAAAATTGCTTTAAGACTTCTTGAAAATGACGAACTAATCGGTGTTGAAGTTTCTAGTGGTGAAGATGACATTCTTGTAGCATCACATGAAGGTAAAGCTATCCGTTTCTCTGAAAAAGATGTTCGTGAAGTTGGAAGAACAAGCCAAGGTGTACGCAGTATGAAACTCGGCAAAAATGACTACATTGTAGATATGACAATAGTTCAACCAAATACTCAAATCATCACCATTTCTGAATTTGGATATGGAAAACGTTCAAACGTAGACGAATATAGACTTCAATCTCGTGGTGGAATGGGTGTCAAAGCTGGAACATTCAATGATAAAACAGGCAAACTTATTGCACTACGTCAATCTTATGAAGACAACGACATCATGCTTATTGCCGATAATGGTATTATTATCAGAACACCTATTGCACAAATAAGTAGTTTGTCTAGAACTAGCCAAGGTGTACGGGTTATGAAACTTCGTGAAAACGCAAAAGTTGTTGGTGTTGCTCTAGCTCAACATGAAGAAAATGTTGAAGAAACTGAAAATGGCGAAAATCAAGTTCAAGAAAACACACATAATGTGGAACAAACTATTGATTCAACAAACAGTGGCGAATAAATAAAAGAATAGTTCATTACCTTTTAATGAACTATTTTTGTTTTGTTTATATTTTGTATAAAAAATATTTTATTAAACAAAATTGCAATTTTCGCAAATCTATTGAAAAAATTTTAATTTTGTAGTAAAATATAGAACAATAAAATTCAACCAACTTTTTAGGAGGGCTTTATGGAAGAAAAAAAGATAAGTAATGAAGAAGTTTTAAATTTAAATAAGACTATTAAGGCTATCCTAAAAAAAATTGAAGAGGTAGAAATTAAAATTGCTAACACTGTAGAAAATTATGAAAAACAAAAAAAGTATTATGGCGACAATTATTATGGTCTAAACAAAAGTGG
>CARFEX010000078.1:0-3931 GCA_948971535.1 uncultured Eubacteriales bacterium
TTATTTTGTATATTTAGTAACACTGCTCATTTTGCAGAAATCTTCAAGAGCTTCACTAGAAAACTTATATATATGTTTGCTCTTATGTTCATATGTGCTTATAGCTTCACTGATAAGCAAATCAAGTTCATCTCTAAAAGGCACATTAAAAAGATTAAAAGCAAGCGAACCTGGGATTGTATTGACTTCATTTACATACAATTTTTTATTTTCTTCATCATACAAAAAGTCTATTCTAACAACACCATCACACTCTAAAGCTTTGTATGTACATATGCTCATTTTTAGCATTTTATTTTCCAAGGCATTTTCTATAATTGTATCATTTTTGTTAGTTCGAGTTAGGTATTTATCTTTGAATGAATAAATCTTGCTTTTCTTTACTTCTTGAACCTGACTGGTGATACAACTATTATTCATTTTTATAACCGCACAACAAAATTCTCTTGCATTTTTAATAAACTCTTCAACTAGAATTTTGTCATCAAAGTTAAAAGCCTCTTCTATCTGAGTTTGCAACTGTTCTTGATTTTCACAAATAGAAATACCAACACTACTTCCTAGATTTGCAGGCTTGATTATAAGTGGGAATGAAAGTTTATCTTTGATATTTTGCAAAGTCTTAAATTTTGATTTTTTAAATTCTCCACTATAAACTTCAAGAAACTTTACATTATCTATTTTGTATGACTTTAATATACGTTTTGTAATTGCTTTATCCATAGTGCAAGCACTTGACATAACTTTGCAAGATGTGTATGGAATTTGACAACACTCAAGCACACCTTGAAGGCAACCGTCTTCTCCAAATCTTCCATGATTGCAAAGAAGAGCAACATCTATTTTCTGATATGGTTTAAATCTTCCATTATTCTCAGTAAGCAGAACTGGTCTACCCATATCAAGAGATACCCTTTTTGGTTTAATAACATTTCTTTTAAAGTCTAAAAAGGTTTTTGCATCATCAAGATTGCCACCTATAAACCATTCTCCATCTGGCGTAATATAAATCGGCAAAATATTGTACTGTTTTGACAAATTCTGCAACACTTGCTGTGCCGTAATAATTGAAATATCATGTTCTACACTTTTACCTCCAAAGAATACTGCAACATTTTTCATAAACCCCTCCTTAATCTTTTAACTAAATTTAAATATAATCATCTGGTAAATCGTTTTCAAAAAGCACCACACAAGAAGAACAAGTCAATTTCATAAGAATATCCTTTTGTTCTTCTCTTGACGAGGCAAAATAAATTTTGTTATTATCAAAATTATGAGATATAGCACCAGATAAAATATAATTTTTGTTGGTCTTATTCATAATTATTAGATAATCTGCCACATCAGCAATTTGTGCACCAAGTTTAAAATTTGCTTGTGACGAATCATCTCCAAGTTCAACAAAACCTGGTGTAATAACAATTTTTCTCCCTTTAAAAGAACCTAGTACTTTTAAAGCTTCGCTAGCCCCTACAATATTGGAATTGTAACTATCATCAAGAATAGTCATTTCACCAGCATTGATAAGTTCAAGCCTATGCGGAACAGCCTCAAGTGTTCTTATTGCGTTTTTTATATCATGGTCGCTCACTCCCATGATTGAAGCTAAAGCGGATGCAGTAACAATATTATTGATATTACATTTGCCCAATAAGCGAGTTGTCACATTTATTTCTCTATTATCAATTATTAATGTAAAAGAACTTCCCTTTTCATCTGTAACATTATTTTTTGCGTATGCAAAGCTATCAGGAACACAACAAAGATATTTTTTGTTTGTGCATTTATTATATAGGTTTTTTGTAGACTTGCTATCACCATTAAAAATAGCTATACCATCAGATTTCATATTTTCAACAAGTTCAAACTTTGTTTTTTCGATAGTTTCAATAGTTTTAAAAGTTTCCAAATGTTGATTGCCTATAGTTGTAATAATCGCAAAATCAGGCTCTATCATCTTTGCAAGAACCTTAATATCTCCTTGATGCCTTGCGCCCATTTCTGCGATAAATATGTCCTCATCGTCAAGTTTTGAAAGAATAGCTTTGGTAATACCCATTTCAGTGTTATAGTTTTCAGGAGTCATGCAAACCTTGAATTCTTTTTCCAAAATATGTGCTAAAATGTTTTTGGTTGAAGTTTTGCCATAGCTACCAGTTATACCAATACTAACACAAGTTTTTTTTCTTATTTTTTTTACAGCTCTCTTTTTGTAACAAGCTTTAATAAGTAGTTCTAGTGGTAAAAGCATAAAGTGGATAATTATAATCAAAATCGGTGTACAAAGCAAGATAACTGTGCAATCTACAATCTTTAAAAAACTATTAAATACAAAATAATTGACAACCCAAAAAAGCAAATAACTAATTAAAATAAATAACACAACAAATCTTATCATCCGCTTTGTAAATACAAGATTGTTTTTGTCACCAAAGGCAAGTTTAAACTCTATGCACTTGTTAAAAAACTTTGGAATAACATATCCACATAATTGATAGGTTTTGAGATACATATACGACCAAACAAACATAACAACAGTGCAAACAAAAGCATAAATAAAACTCATAAACTAAACTCCTCCCAAAACAAGCTAAGTTTTCTAGTAAAACTTAACTGACTATCTATAAAAGCAAAATGTCCAGCATCTGGCAATATGCACAAATGCGAATTTGTTATTTTTTTATGTAATTTTTTTGCCATATAAACCGGTGTTTCTCTGTCTTTTTGCCCAAAAATTATTAAACATGGAGCCTTGATAAGCGGACAATAATCTTTTAGGTCTTGATTAACAACCTCATTAAAAACTTTTTTCATGTCATCTGATAACATTTTATAGTCGTTAGAGCCATATTTTGAGGTATTTAACCCTAGTTTTTTTCGCATTTTGTAATTTAGCACCTTAAAATGATAACCAATGCCACGTTTAGGTTTTAACCCCGCACAACCACAAAGTACACATGAGTTTACTAACTTTTCATTGAGCGCTGAAATAAGGATTGCAACTCTGCCACCAAAGGAATGAGCAAGCAAATCACACCTTTTTATGTGCAAATGTTCACATAAACTTATCACCATGTTTGCATATGAAAATATGTTCCAATTTACAGGTGTTTGACAGCTTTTTCCAAAAGGCGGGAAGTCAATCGACAAAAAACTCTTTTCAGGAAATGCCTCCACTACCCTATCAAATATGTCACCATCACATCCCCAGCCATGCAATAAAAGAATTGGTGAAGCACTTTCAGTTCCTATAAACCGATAATAAACATTTATATCTTGATATGTATACACCATAGTTCTTTTTATGAGAGCAGAATAAATATGTTGTTTATTTTTCGACAAAAACTCAAAATTCATAAAATTTAAAAAAATATTTGGTAGAAATAAAAAAAAATGCTATCATGAGAATAGCCATAAAAGGCAAATCTAAAATAAGGAAGGTATAAGGACTTGAAAATCACAGACGTTAGAGTTAGATTAGTAACAAAGGATGAAGGAAAACTTAAAGCAGTAGCTTCAATCACAATCGATGATTGCTTTGTTGTTCATGACATCAAAATCATCAGCGGTAAAGAAGGATTGTTTATTTCTATGCCAAACAGAAAAACACCTGAAGGCGAATATAAAGATATAGTTCATCCTATCAATACAGAAACTCGTGAAATGATTAAAAAATCTATCATGGATGAATACAACAAAATTTCTGAAGAATAATTTTTGAAATTAAAAAAATGTGACTTTTGAATAAGTTTAAAATTTAGTTAAATTTTAACGCAACCCTTGCGTTAAGTTTGTTAGTGCAAATTTACTTTATACGACTTAGTTCAAATAAAATAATTTGACACAACAAAAGAATAAACAATAAAATTATTGCAACAAAAAAGAGCAATGAAAAGTGTAAAACTTTAAAATTGCTCTTTTTTATATA
>CARFEX010000078.1:3941-4343 GCA_948971535.1 uncultured Eubacteriales bacterium
TTAAAAATCTTTATCATGTATCAAGTATTGTAATCATAAGGTATTTTATTTTTCTTTTCTCCAAGTAAATTCATAATAAATCCATTTTCAACTTTGCACCACCATTCCTTGTTCTTTAAGGGAATACTTTCCAAAATTTCTTCGTCTGTAACGTTGCTCTCTTCAACAACTTCTATATCACTGATTTTCATTTCAAGGAATATATCGTCCTCTATTGTATCCCAGTTTTCATCAGTCCATTTATAATCTTTATCATAGAAACGATTATCAATAAATACTACTTCATAACAATTTCCTCTGATTTCAGCTGAATTTATTCTTCCAATTCTCCCCTTGAAAACCCCATTGTTATTATAATATTTATCATCTTTAATAACTTTAACTTTATCAAACAATTTCATT
>CARFEX010000079.1 GCA_948971535.1 uncultured Eubacteriales bacterium
TAATTGCCAAGAAATTTCCAAAAGACAAAATTCTTAGTGAAAAGCTTAATTCAAGTAGCAATCTTCAAGACCGCACTTGGCTTATCGATTCGATTGACGGAAGAATAAATTACGCAAGAGAACTGCCTATATTTGGAACTCAAATAGCTTTTTATGATAGAAATGAAACTCAATTCGCTTTTATATTTTTACCAAAGCTTAATGAATTATACTTTGCAAAAAACGGTAATGGCTGTTATTTAAATGGAAAACAAATTGTTATAGAAAGAGATGTCGAACTGAATGATACACTTGTAGCTATGAGCGATTTTCATCATATGCCAAGTAGTATATCAGAAAAACAGCTTGAACTTTACAAGAATATTTTTTCAAAAATACTTGGGTTTCGCACTAATGGTTGTTCTAGTTTTGATTTTGCCGAGGTTGCAAATTCTAACTATGCTTGCCATATTTTCATAGGTCAAAAGTTGTGGAATTATCTACCTGGCATGCTAATTTGTAAAGAATCTGGAGCTATTTGCAACAGTGGCGAATTCTATGGAAATACATACCATATGGCATGTTGTAATGACAATCTTTCAAAATTTATGTCACGAGAAATCAAAAAAATATCAACAAAGTTAAAATAACTATTCTTCGCTCATAAATATTGTGCCTTCTTTTACTATGACTCTGAAATTTTCTGAGTCATTTTTTTCTTGCCAAGCCAAGTTTATTACAAAATCCCTATGCTCCTCATTTACTACTGGATATATAGTTAATTCTGCTACCTTTTCGCCATTTATTATTTTAAAATTGTTTTTTACAATCAGTTCGTCTCCGTTTATCGAAACTTTTGCCTCTTCAAAATTCTTTATTTCAGACGGTGCTATAAATTTTATCCCTATACGATTGCCAGCCTCATCCCAACCTTTCAAAATATCTTTTTGGTAATATTGTACAACCTCACCTTCTCCACCAAAATAAATAATATTTGCTGTTTTGTCAAATTGAAAGCTCAAATTTCCGCCCACAAAATCATCATCTCTCATGACAATGCTAGGCTTTATTGCATCCGGAGCACATGCGGATAATGAAAGGAGCGATAATACTATTAAAGCAAAAAGTGATAATTTTTTCATACTTTAATATGTGTAAAATTAAATAATTTATTAAAGCTAATTAAAAATTATTATTTTCTCCATTTCTATTGAGAATTAATTGAACTTTTAACACATCCGCTCTTTTTATTGAATATTGAGAAAAAACTAGTATGGCTAGTGATAGGAAGATTGAACATCCAAAAAATACTATCATTCCTAGACCGTTTTGAACTGAAATCGCTTGAATTGGTTGAGTTGAGTCAAATTTAATAATATCTAGTAGAAATCCTATTAAAAGCAGTGCAATAGAGTTTGCTATATTATATGTGAATGTAAAAAATCCTGTATAAGCTCCAGCATTATTTTTGCCAGTTTTAAATATTTCCATAGTTACAACATCTGCATACATAGAAAATGGAAGCGAGTACATAGCGCCTGCACCAATTCCACAAAAAAACATACATGGCATAGCGATATAAAACATTGTTTCGATTGGTATATAACTTCTGAACAAGAATGTCATAACCGTCATAAATATACCAAAAACGATTGTTGAAAGAGAGATTATTAATGAACGTTTTTTATCCAACCTCTTTGCAAGGTATACCCAGAGTGGTTGGCTCATAATCGCTCCACCAAAAAGAGTTATAAGTATCACAGAAATTTGACTACTTGAAAAATGATAGCAATAGGTAAAAAGGTGCATGCCCACACCTGTCAAAAATGCAGATGCTATGGTTGCAAAAGAGTATCCCAATATAACCGAACGAAAATCTTTTTTACGTAAAATATCAAGATAACCTGACAAAAGTTTTGGCAAGTCAAACTTTTCTTTTTCAAAGTTTTGTATAAATATATTTTTATTTTTTCTTATATGACGAAGAGAACCAAATATAGCTATCATACCAAATAAAAGTACAAGAGCTGAGTTAATATATGCGATATTTATATATCCACTCTGAGAAAAATCAGTTTGAATACCTATCGATATTGATGGCATGAAAAAGTACATTAGTACACTTGGAAGTATCATACCTATAATTGAAAACACTGTTTTGAACCCTTGTATTTTTGACTGTTCGTTATAGTCTGGCGCCATATCTATACCTAATGCAGCAAATGGAGTTCCGTAACAGGTATTACAAGTTTCTATTGCAAGCAAACATAAAAGGAGCCACACAAACTTTCCGCTTTGACTCAATGAACTTGGCATTGACCATATAAGTATATTTATCAAGGATATAGCAAATATTCCAAACAACATGAAACCTAATCGTTTGCCAAAAAACTTGTTTCTACAATTATCAGAAAGGTGTCCTATAAGTGGGTCACTGACTCCATCCCAAAGCGATGATATAGCAACGGCTATTCCGACAAGTGAACCTGAAATACCCATTATGCTCGTGCCGAAAAACATAATAAAATTACCCAATGTTTGAGACATTGAGCCATATCCTAATGCTCCAGAGCTATATGCAAGTCTGGTTGAAAATGACAACTTTTTTTCCACACAATATGTTTATGTCATTTTTTTAAACGTTATGAAAAAAAAGAGAAGTTTAATCTTCCTCCTCTTTTTCGTCACTATTATCATCTACAAATGGCTTTGGGTACAACAGACGTTGAGCTATCTCAAATCTGCTTGACTCATTGTGTACAAGTTCTTTACAATAATGTTCAATCGCATACAAAATCTCTCGATTACCCTTTTCCATATCTTCCTCTTTTGGAAGTTTAAAAGTTACGCCAAGTCTGACAACTTTTTTCTTGGTTTGTATGTCCCTATAAACCGCTTTTTCAAACAAAACATAACCTTCATAGCCATCGCCACTGACAATTTTATATTTTGTACCTGTAACTATAATCGATATTTTTGGCATGGTTTGTCTTACAACTGTTACAAGGTCAATAGTAAATGGATTGGCAAAGGAATTGGAAATGGCATTTGAGATTTGAATTGGAAAGTTTTTTGGCTCTTCATTTCCCTCGCACTGCCCTAAATTAAACTTTTGTGCTGGCCTTTTAAATGAAGTTGGAAGATTTGAAATCTTTCTAACCTTGAAAAAGGTACCATCAGCATCAGATTGTTTGCTTATAACCAGTCCTGCATTTGAAAGCATATTGCTTGCTACATCGTATATTGTTTCTTCGCCTTTAAATCTACCCATTGAAATAAAACGATAAAAATGCAATTTATCATCAAGTTTTGAAAGCACTTTTTTAAAACTACTGCCTATCATAAGATAGTGAAATTTTGCAAATGTTTCTGTTTGAAGAGTTTCGTTTGATTTCATAAAATGCTCCTTTACAATTAGAGTTTACAATTTATCAAAAAAAAAAGCAAATGTTTAAATGCTTTTTGTTTATATTTGAATTTTTTGTTAATAATCTTTGCGGAGGTAAATATGGATTTCAATTCAAGTAAAACAAAAGAATGTGTTGCAAGACTTTTTGCTGCTGAATGTCAAGACGGTGCTAGATATCAATTTATGGCAAAGAGTGCTGTAAGCGAAGGGTTTTCATTTATTTCAGATACTTTAAAAATGCTTGCTAAACATGAAATGGCTCATGCATCTACTCTTTATAACATCATGCTCGAAAATATAGGAAAGGGCAAGGATAACGTACCTATTGAAGCTGGTTATCCTTTTGAAAATAGTGAATTAAGAACAAGTTTGCAGGTTTCTTCTGAAATCGAAGAATATGAGGCAAAGAATATCTATCCTAGTTTTGCAAAGATAGCTAAGGACGAAGGCTTTCCTGAAATTGCTAAAAAGTTTTTGTTGATTGCCTCAGTAGAAGAAACTCATAGCACTATTTTGTCTTCTCTTGCAAAGCTTTACAAGGCAAAAAAGCTCTACAAAACCCAAGAAAAAACAAAATGGCAATGCTCAAACTGTGGACACAGCCATGAAGAAAAAGAGGCTTGGAAAAATTGCCCACTCTGCACATATCCACAGGGTTATGTTCAAATTTCACCAGACAGACTTAGTAAATAAGGTTAATAATTTATTAAAAAAATTTTATTTAAAATTTTAAATATGAAAAAAATAATAATTTTGTTAGTATTATTCGAGTAGTTAAAAAAAACAGCTTTAAACAGCTGTTTTTTTTCTTTTATAGTTTTATTTTTCAATTTTCAAGCTAACAACATTATTAATCATTAAAAAGCTTTTTAAAACTATCTCCAAATTTGAAAGCAGGTGCATTGCAAGCCTTGATATTAACCTTTTCTTTTG
>CARFEX010000080.1 GCA_948971535.1 uncultured Eubacteriales bacterium
TGCAAAACGTCTAATGACGGAAAAGATTTATGCATTTGCCAATATGTAATATTATTTCTGTTAAAATTCATAGTTTTTGCTATCAAATATTTTGTTAATCCATGTTCTTTGATTAATTCTTCAAACCTTAAATTAAAAAGTTCATAGCTAGGATTCAAAAATTCTCCAAATCTGTTTATAACCAAATCTATCCCCATCAAATAATCAAGTGAGCATTTGAAATAGTTGCAAATTATCAAAGCATTTTTTAACGAAGGCATATAAAATCCAGATATGTATTTGCCTAATTGAGTTTTGCTAATTCCTAACACTTGTTGTCCAGAAACAGTACTTAAATTTTTACTTTTTAAAAGTTGAGAAATATTTTCAGACATATTCGACATAAAAACACCTTCTATGACTAAATTTTATTACAAAGGAGGTGCTTTTTTGTAGGTAGTCAGTCGTAGGGTATGATAATATATTCTTATGCAATAGAATACGAACGTATTTTTGCATTATTAAAAAAGGAGGAATTGAAATGGACAATGAAACTTTGATGATTAACGATTTGATTTGTTTGATAAAAACAGAGCTTTCGAATGCATTTTATTTTGAAGACAATTCAATCGCAATCATTCTTGCAGACAAATCAAAAGTAAAAATTTCGTTAAAAAAAATAGGCTAACAAGTCCTATTTTCTAATGAAGAAAGTTATATTTACTAATGATTATAAATAAGCAGAAATTTAAAAAGGAGTAATTGTATGAATAGTAAAGCCTACATTAGTAATCATGATTTCGGTTTGCAAGAGGAACATTCTCTTGTCGGTCTAAATAGAATAAGTTTAAGAAATATTCAAGACTTGCACTTATATCTAAAAAGTGCTTTTGAACTTATGTATGATGCACAACTTAGACGCAATATTTTAACGTTCAAGCAAGGTTCAAGATATCGTATTATATTAAAAAAAGTTTAGCAAAACAAAAAATACCTTAACAAATTAGTTAAGGTATTTTTTTATTCAAATTAAGGAATCTGCTCTATTATAAAAATTTGCTAAGTTTTTTTTAACAACTTTTCAAGTTCTTTACATTTTTTTTCATCCATTTCAGGCACGCCTTCAAGTCGATAAGCTATACCTAAATCTTTATATTTATGTTCTCCGATTGTTTTGTATGGCAAGAGTTCAATCCTTTCTATATTTTTAAGTTTTGATGCAAATTTTTTAAGTTCCATTACATGCTCTTCGTCATCATTGATTCCAGGCACAATAACCTGCCTAAGCCACATCTTTTTACCAAGTTTTTGACAATCATTTAAAAATTTCAGATATATAGAATTTTCTTGACCAGTCAAATCCAAATACAATATTTTATCCACTGCTTTTATATCCAAGATTACAAGGTCTGTATATTGCAAAATTTCCTGATATTCTCCAAAGCCTACGCCTGCAGTATCTATGGTTGTATGGATACCTTCCTCCTTGCAAAGTTTTAAGCACTCTAAAAGAAACTCTGGTTGTCTAAGCGGTTCGCCACCCGAAAAAGTAACACCTCCGTCTTTGCCAAAATAATTTTTAAATTTCTTTATCTTTTCTATTAGTTCTTTTGGTGTGATAGTTATCTTTCCTTTGCCCTCAATCCATGTTTCTGGGTTGTGACAATATTTACAACGAAGCTTACAGCCTTGCAAAAATACCACATACCTTATTCCCGGGCCGTCAACAAGCCCCATGCTTTCAATAGATGAAATATTACCTTTTACTTGGCTTTTACAATTTTGTAAATTTGCTTTTTCTTTGATTTTTATTTTCTCTTTCATTTTTCACCTTGTTTTATTATACCAAAAGAAATAAAGAAAAACTCATCTAGCTTTTAAACTAGCACGAGCTTTTCTATTAAAATCTCTTCTATTACCCAAATTTTAGCAACCAATTCTATCATGGAAAGTTCTTGAAATAACTTCCTCTTGGTGAGCACGGCTAAGTTTGTTAAAGTTTACAGCATAGCCAGAAACTCTAATAGTAAGAGTTGGATATTTGTCTGGATTGTTCATTGCGTCAATAAGCTTTTCTCTATTGAGAACATTTACATTGATATGTTGAGCTCCTTGCATAAAGTATCCATCAATAATTGAAACAAGGTTTTTAACCCTAGCTTTTTCATCATTTCCAAGAGCTTGCGGAACGATTGAGAATGTGTTTGAAACACCATCTTGGCAACAATCACAATATGGTATTTTTGCCACAGAGTTAAGTGACGCAAGAGCACCTGAAGAATCTCTTCCATGCATTGGGTTAGCACCAGGAGCAAATGCAGTTCCACCCTTTCTTCCGTCTGGAGTGTTTCCTGTTTTCTTGCCATACATAACGTTTGATGTAATAGTAAGAGCAGAAAGAGTGTGATGTGCTCCACGATAAAGTTTGTGCTTTTTAAGGCTAGCAATAAAGTGTTTTACTATCTCAACTGCAAGTTTGTCTACTCTATCGTCATCATTTCCATATTTTGGGAATTCTCCGTCAATTTTAAAATCAACTGCTATACCATTTTCATTACGAATAGGAGTAACTTTTGCATATTTGATTGCAGAAAGAGAATCTGTTGCAACAGAAAGTCCTGCTATACCAAAAGCCATAAGTCTTTCAACATTAGTGTCATGAAGTGCCATTTGTCCAGCTTCATAAGCATATTTATCATGCATGTAGTGAATGATATTCATTGCATCAACATAGGTTTTTGCAACTTTTTCAAGAGTAGCAAAATATGATTTTTTAACTGTGTTAAAGTCAAGAACTTCCCCTTCAAGTTTTTTCACATCTTTAACAACAAGCTTTCCGCTCTTTTCGTCACGTCCTTCATTTATGCTATAAAGTAGAGATTTTGCTAAATTGCATCTTGCACCAAAGAACTGCATCTGTTTGCCCACTTTCATAGCAGATACGCAACAAGCAATAGCATAGTCATTACCATAGATAGGGCGCATAACATCGTCACTCTCATACTGAATAGAGTCTGTGAGAATAGATATCTTTGCACAATATTTTTTAAAGTTTTCAGGAAGATTTTTTGACCAAAGAATAGTGAGATTTGGCTCTGGAGATGAGTCAAGATTTATAAGGCAATGCAAGAAACGGAATGAGTTCTTTGTTACAAGGCTCTTCTTTTCGGTTGCCATACCTCCAATGCTTTCAGTTACCCACGTTGGGTCACCAGCAAATATTTCGTCATAGTCAGGTGTTCTAAGATGACGTACAAGACGAAGTTTTATTGTAAATTGGTCAACAAGTTCTTGTGCACCTTTTTCATCAAGTATTCCTGCTTTGATATCTCTTTCAATATAAATATCAAGAAAAGTTGAAGTTCTACCAAGACTCATTGCTGCACCATTATTTTCTTTAATTGCAGAAAGATAAGCAAAGTATAACCATTGGAAAGCCTCTTTAGCATTGGTCGCAGGTTTTGAAATATCATAACCATAGCCTTTGGCCATAAGTTTAATTTGTTCAAGTGCTCTAATTTGCTCTGAAACTTCTTCACGGTGGCGGATATTCTCTTCTGTAGTCACATCAAGCATATTGCTAGAAAGCATATCTTTTTTCTTTTCTTCTATAAGGCGATCTATACCATAAAGAGCTACACGTCTATAGTCACCAATAATTCTTCCCCTTCCGTACGCATCAGGTAGACCTGTCAAAAGTCCTGCACTTCTTGCAGCACGAATATCAGGAGTATACGCATCAAAAACACCATCATTATGAGTTTTTCTCATACCTGACGTAAAAATTTGTTCCATTCTTTTATCCATGTGTTTACCATGAGCTTCGAGTGCTTGCTTAGCTGTTCTGATACCACCATAAGGATTTACAATTCTCTTTAATGGCTTGTCTGTTTGAAGACCAACAACGACCTCATTTGCTTTATCAATATAACCAGCTTTAAAAGTGTTGATACCAGACATAACCTTAAGTTCTACATCCAAAAGGCCTTTTTTTCTTTCAAGAGCCAAAAGCTTTTCACACTTTGCCCAAACTTTTTGAGTTTTAGCAGTTGTTCCTTCAAGGAAACTATCATTGCCTTTATACTCAGTGTAGTTTTTCAAGATAAAGTCAGAAACATTGATTTCATTTTTCCAATCTTCACCCTTAAAACCTTGCCATGCAGTTTCGTTTGTAACTATTTCTTTACTCATTTTTTCCTCCTCCATTTTACTAATTCCAATTATATCATAACCAAAAATTT
>CARFEX010000081.1 GCA_948971535.1 uncultured Eubacteriales bacterium
AATAAGACATAAAAAATTTATTGAAAAAAATAGGTCACCAAAACAAAGTATGCTTTTATAATTTTTATAATATTTCATTTGAATAGTAAATATATATATAATAATATGGATAAAAAGAAAAAAGTCACAATCCAAACATGCCAAAAATCAAATCATCGCTGGGCATATCAAACCTTTATTTTAGCAATCTGTATGTCACTAGTTTTTGGATTTATGAGCCAAACTATATTAACGTCAATGGGTGCAATTATGGCTGTGATAGGTATTTCAATTTTTATTTTTCTTAGCGTTATATTTGATATGGTAGGTATAGCCGTCACAAGTGCGGACGAAGAGGTTATGGAAAAGTGGAATAAGGAAAAAGTAAAAGGTTCTGAGTTAGGTCTAAAACTTTGTCGCAATTCAGAAAAAGTATGTTCCTTTTGTGCCGATGTTGTAGGCGATATATGTAGTACACTTTGCGGAGCTGGTGGTGCGTGTATTGTTGTTGCTATAACAGAAGCTTTTCATAATGATAGTTTGATAATGCTATTCTCAATAAGTGTAAGTGCACTTATCGCAGGACTAACAATATTTTTTAAAGCACTCATGAAAAGTAAAGCAATAAAAAATGCAAATTATATAATTTTAAAAATAGGTACAATACTAGAAAAAACATTGTTTAGAAAAAGAAAAAATAAAAAATAAAATCAATTTTAAAAATAAAAAAAATAATTTTAAAAAACTACAAAAAAAGTGAAAAAATAGTTGACATAGCAGGGTACTTATGATAATATAAGTGCATGAAAGTAGAAGTTTCCACTTCTCACCAGTCGATAATCGCATCAGACATGGTAAAAACTTAAAATTTAAATAGGTTTTTTGGTGGAAATTTTATGCTTCCACCAAATTTTTTGTTAAAAGGGGTACAAAACAATTTTTAAAGAATTATTGATTAACGAACAAATCACAGCACCAGAAGTTAGACTGATAGGTGAAAATGGCGAGCAACTTGGTATTTTGTCAAGAAGTGAAGCAATGGCACTTGCAGACGAAAAACAACTCGACCTTGTGCTAATGGCAGGAAATTCAAAGCCACCAGTATGCAGACTTCTAAATTACGGAAAATTTAAGTATGATGCACTTAAAAAGGAAAAGGAAATTAAAAAAGCTCAAAAAATCGTAGAAACAAAGGAAGTAAGACTTTCTATGACTATTGAAGAGCATGATATTGCATACAGAGTATCTAGTGCAACAAAATTTTTAAAGGGCGGAGATAAAGTTAAAGTTACTTTAAAGATGAAAGGTCGTGAGCAAGCCTACGTGAAAAAAGCAATCGAGGTGGTAAATGAGTTCGTATCTCGTTTGTCAGAATTCGGTACAGTTGATAAAGCACCTGAACATGTTGGAAGAAATGTGTTCATAATAGTAACCCCAATAAAGAAATAAAAGGAGAAAGAATATGCCAAAACAAAAAACACACAGTGGTGTTAAAAAACGTTTTAAATTAACAGCAAACGGCGAAGTAAAGTTTGCAAGACCAAACAAAGGTCATTTCCTTACAAAGAAGAAAAAGGATAGAAAAAGAAAATTAAGAAAGGGTTCATATATTGCAGGAAAAAATGCACAAAACATCAAAACCCTTTTGGCAAAGTAGGAGGATAAATCATGAGAATTAAAAGAGCAGTAAACGCAGTAAAAAAGCGCCGTTCAATCCTTAAAAGTGCAAAAGGTTATCGTGGTGCAAAATCAAAACTTTACAGAACAGCTAGAGAACAAGTAATGAAGAGTGGACAATATGCATATATTGGCCGTAAACAAAAGAAAAGAGATTTCAGAGCACTTTGGATTACAAGAATTAATGCAGCATGCAGACTTAACGGAATTTCTTATTCAAAATTTATTGCTGGGCTTAAAAGCAAGGGTATTGAGCTCAATAGAAAGGTTCTTGCAGATATGGCAGTTAGAGAACCAGAAGCATTTGCAAGCCTTGTAGGACAAGTTAAATAATGCAAAGACTTTCAAACAGTCAATTTAAGAATTTTAAAAAGCAAAAACATGAAAATAGATTTTTGCTTTTTTTGGATAATGCAAAAATTATCAAAGATGCAATAGCAGGCGGTCTTAAACCAAAACTATTACTTGTAGAAAAAGAAGAATACAATATTTGGGGTGACAAGTATCCAGTTTACCTATGTGATAGAAAAAGTTTAGAACAACTCGCAGATAGCAAAACACCGCAAGGTGTATTATGTCTATTTGAATACATACAAGATATAGTAGAAAAGCCAAATACAAACTTTTTAGTTTTAGACGGACTTCAAGACCCGGGCAATGTAGGAACTCTTATCAGAACAGCGACAGCTTGTGGTTTTAATACTATTTATCTAATAGATTGCGTGCATGTAACAAACTCAAAACTTATCCGTAGTAGTGTTGGCACAATTTTTTCATCAAAGAATATAGAACTTTCTCGTCAGGAATTTTGCAAACTAGCTAAAAAGTGGAATTTATCACTATTGAAAGCTGATATGTATGGCGAAAATGTTTTTAAAACAGACTTTTCAAAGCTTAATCAAAAAAATTTCCTCGGTGTAGTTGTTGGCAATGAAGGTCAAGGCGTATCAAAAGAAATTTCAAAGTTTTGTGAGTATAAAGTATCAATTCCTATGAAAAATAATGTTGAAAGCCTAAACGCCTCAGTATCAGGTTCAATCATAATGTATCAGATAGCTAAAAGTCAATTTTAAAAGTTGTCTTTCTATTTATTTTCTGATATAATTTTTTTGTAATTAAAATCTAAATTTTTGAAGTATTTATTTATAAAAACTAAACAAAAATAGTTAAAACCATTACTCAAAGACAAGAAAAACAAACATCCTCTTGCAAAATCAACATTTGCATTAACTGTACTTTCATTTGCAGGTGCTATTTTTGCAGGTGTTACTGGTTTTCTAAAAGAAGAACTGGCATGTGCCCAAGCATTACTTTCAGTGGTAGGCATAGCTTTTACTTTTGGATTTAATTTAACAATATACGAAACAGATAAAACTGACGAATACGAATGTTCAGAAGAACTGGCATTTGCAGTTAAACTAAAAGAAAATGAAAGAAATTTGGATGATATAGTAAATGATTTTAATCGCCTTAATATCAAACCAAACTTTCTACAAGGAAAAAATAACTTAGATAATAATCAAAATTTAGAAAATTAAATTTTTACTTCCTTGAATTTTATTATTTTACAAGCAAAAATTATTTGACAAAACTTTTGAAGATGAGTTAATATATAAAGGAAATAAAATAATAGAATATAAGGAGAAATACCTATGTCAGGACATTCAAAATGGCACAACATTCAAGCAAGAAAGGGTAAAAGTGACGCTCAAAGAGGAAAAATTTTCACTAAAATTGGTCGTGAAATCGCAGTTGTAGTAAAACAAGGTGGATCAGATGTAAATTCAAATCCTAAGCTTCGTGATGTAATCGCCAAAGCAAAGCAAAACAATATGCCAAACGACTCTATTGAAAGAAGTATTAAAAAAGCTTCTGGTGAACTTTCAGGTGTAAACTATGAAAGCCAAACTTATGAAGGTTATGGTGTAAGTGGCTCAGCTGTAATAGTTGAATGCCTTACAGATAACAAAAACAGAACAGCAGGAGATGTCAGACATGCTTTTGACAAGTTTGGAGGTTCTTTAGGTTCTACAGGTTGTGTAAGTTATCTTTTCCAAAGAAAAGGTATTGTAGAACTTGAAAAAACTGAAAAAACTGATATAGACGAACTTATGCTCACAGCTCTTGATGCTGGTGCTAAAGATGTTTTAGAATATGATGACTATGTAGAAGTTATCACTGAAGCAAACGAACATTCAAAACTTGCTGATGCTCTCACTCAAGCGGGATATAATATAATTGAAGCAGAAACAAGACTTGTTCCAGATAATTATGTAGACCTTAGTGAAGACAAAATGGTTACATTCAATCGCATGATTGATATGCTTGAAGACCTTGATGACGTGCAAGAAGTTTATCACAATGTAAATATGCCAGACGAAGAATAATCGTTGGCATTTTTTTAACTATTGACAATAGTGACTTTCTATGTTAAAATAAATTCAACTTAGGAGGAAAGCTATGAATTATAAATACTATTCAACTTTAATTAACTACAAAAATTCTACAATAATGTCATCTGAAAAAACTACAGAAGCACTTT
>CARFEX010000082.1 GCA_948971535.1 uncultured Eubacteriales bacterium
ATCATGGCAAAAAAGACTAGGGACATGGAAAATGAAATTGAGCTACAAGAGGTAGCTAGTCTTTTTAGTGAAAATAATGAAAACAATTTGCAAAACGCACAAGAAAATATAGTGAAAGTTAGTGAAGAAATTATAACTCCAAATTTTGATGAGAAAAGTGAAATAGAGCAAGAAGAAGAGAATAAAAGCAAAAGAAAAAGCAAGAATAAAAAAGCAAAGCCAGATGAAGAATTTAATATAGAGATAAAAGATAACGAAACCGATGAAGAAAAACAACACCGCAAAGCCGAAGAGCAAAAGAAAAAACTTGACGAAGCTGAGCAGAATGTAGCAAATATGAATAGCAAGAAAAAAAAGATTATGAACTTATGTTTCTTTATTCTCAATATTGCTATCGTAATTGGTATCTTAATTTATCAACTTGGCGGACAAAAAATTGAAACTATAAAAGGTCTTAAATTAAATGGCTTTGCAATTTTACTACTTATCTTTTTATTTATAGCATATCAATCATTAGAAGTTTTTGCGGGTAGCTATCTGTTAAAAGCATCAACGGGCAAATGGCGACCAATTTTGATGTTTAAAGTATATGGTGTAGGTAGATATTATGATAGTATTACTCCTATGGCTACAGGAGGTCAACCTTTCCAAATAACGTATTTGAAAAATCATGGAGAATCATTGCATACCGCATTGTCAATCCCTGTGGCAAAATATTTGTTTTCTCAAATAGCCATAGTTATAGTCAGCTTGACATGCCTTATTATTTCATCAGTTGATTCAACTTACAATTCTTATGTATCAATAGCAAGTGTAATAGGCTTTATTTGTAGCTCAGTGGTATTATCGGTAGCAATCTTCCTTTCTGTGAGCAAAACAGTTGGTAGAAAAATAGTTGTAAAAGTTTTAAAACTTTTATATAAAATGAAGATTATTAAAAACTATGATAAGCAATATGTAAAAATAACAAAATATATTGAAGACTTTCAAAGTGTAATGCAACAGTATGCAAAATCTCCAAAAGATTTTATAATAATGCTTGCTACAAATCTATTGAAATTTATATTGTACTATTCAATCCCTTATGGTATTTTTGCACTCATGAGGGGCTTTGATTCGAGTATGTATATCAAGTTTATAGTTATGGGTGTGCTTGTAGACTTGGCTTCATCTTTCTTCCCACTTCCGGGTGGAACAGGTATGAATGAAATTTCTTTTAGTGCTATGTTTGCACCATTCTTTGCAAATTCACTTATGACGGTTTGGGCACTCCTTATTTGGAGATTTTTCTCATATTACTATTTTCTTATTTTAGGTATATCTATTATTTCTTATGACGTTGCATATGGCAATCGTAAATATAAATGGCAGGTCAAAAAAGACAACCTTGTTGAAGAAAGCAAGGTGTTTAAGCAAATGCAAATAGATAAGTTTAGAGCAGAGCGCTCAAAACGTAGATATGTTTCCCAACGCAAAAAGAGTATAAAAGCGAATAAATAATAATTATTAAGCCAATAATAAAAAGAGGTTTATATGAAAAAAAACAAGTCTTTTTATGGTTGGCTTTTTGTTTGCATGTCGCTAGCAATTATGCTTGGAGTTTCAGTTTACTTGGGTGCAACAGGTTGGTATTTTCAGGGTGATAACTCATTAGAAAGTGATTTAGTTCTTGGAGAAAGTGTGCAAGTTGCAGTCAAAAAAAATCAGTCGGAAGGTGTTGCTTTTACATTTGAAGGTTCTTATCTGACTGGTGAAAAACTCCCTCAGACTATTGCAATAAAAAATCTTGATGATGAGCAAGGTGTGTTTGTTCGTGCAAAAATTTCAGTATTTTCAAACGATGAAACAAATAAAAGTCTTTCAATCATTGAGAATGTAAATTGGAAGTTAGAAGCTGACGGATATTATTATTTAACATCAATATTGACTCCAACCAGCAAAGCAAATCTCTGTTCTCATGTGGTTTTAGACGAGGAAAGCGAATTTGAAAGTACAAAAAACTATATTATGATGGTTATTTTTGAAACCTTGTCGGAAAATAATGATGTACTTCAAATTTGGGGAGTGCAACCTGTTGAAACTGTTTGACAAAGCAAGTGAAATATAGTTATAATAAACTATCAACTATCGGAAATAAAAAAAGACGCAAATTTTTAATTCTAATAAGTAGAAATTGAAGGTGCTTGCAAAATACTACAAATTTAATTGAAATTTGATTTTGTAGCAAAAAGTTTCAACTTTATTTGGCGATAACTTCCGATAATTATAGAGAGGTCACAATGCAAGAAAGAAGAATACCACCTCCACCACCTCCAATGCGAAATGTTGGGCAGATTAATAGACCAGTGGAGCAACAAAACACTCAAAACAATCAACCACAATTTCAAAATTTGCAAAATAGCCAACGCAAATTTGAACAAATCAGTGAAATAAAGCCAGAAATTCAAACTTATGAAAATAATGCGAAAAAGAAGAAGGGGATTTCAGCTACAGGCAAAATGGCACTGCTTATACTTGGTTCTATTATAGGAATACTTGGCGGTCTTGCTTGTTTAATCTTGCTTTTTATATAATTCGACAAATCAATATATAATTTTAATAATTAAAAATCAATTTACGGAAACAATCTTTGTATGAAAAGGATTGTTTTTTTTATTGTATCAGCACTAGCTCTACTATCTAGTTTCTACTTTACAGAAAATGATTTTTCGCTTGATGGAGTTCTAGAAGTAGAGATAGTATCAACAAAAGAGTATTTGGTAGAAGAAAATATAGATGTTATTAAAAACGGCAATCAGTATATTTATCATTTATCAAAAGATGATTATATAAATTATGCTCAAATTTTTGATGATTATGATGGAATAGTTTTCAAATATGATAAAAAAACAACTTTTGCTGAACTTGAAAATAAATGGAAAATAACAAATTTCTATCAGTCAAATGTTGAAGAAATGACCATTTACTATGGTTACACAAGCAAGTACAGTGATTTTCGTTTGATAAACGGAAAGAAGATAAATATTCAAATTGCCTTTACAGAATATGGAGTAATGCTTGGACTGCCACTCATTCTTACAGGATTTTAAATTTGAATGTATAAAATTATTTTATTTGTCAATAAACATTGCAGGAGGTTGATATGAGTATCAAAGCAACAAACAAATTTGTGGATTTTGTAAAAAGGTTTGGGGTCTATCTATGTGTAGGGGTTGTAGTACTTATGGTTTCACTTGCTTTTGGTATCACTGCGCTACTTAACGGTGGAAAGGTGTTGCCAACAGGGACAGGTCAGTTAAAGTTTTCTTTACCAATGGAAAATGCAAGCATAGTAAAAGATTTTTCTTCGACTGAACTTCAAGAAAACGAAACACTCAATCAATGGGAAGCGCATTTATCAATAGACTTCTCAGCAGAAAATAGTAATGTGTTTTCTGTTTTAGATGGCAAAGTTACAAGTGTAACTTATGATGACCTTGAAGGTTCTGTTATTACTATTGAACATTCAGACGGATTTGTAAGTAAATATGCTTCACTAGCCAAAGATGTAGTTGTCAAAAATGGTGATAAAGTTAAAGCAGGTCAAAAAATAGGAGATGCATCAAATACTGCAGGTTTTGAAGCAGGACTTGGAGCACACTTACACTTTACACTCACCAAAGATGGCACTGAAGTTGACCCTAATAATTATCTAGACCTTCAAAATAAATAAATCCACAAAAATCAAAAATATGGCTGTAGTAGCCATTTTTTTTGTTAAAAAAATAGTAAAAATGTAAAGTAAATTAACTTTTTCTTTTATATAAAAGCTAAAATCGACAAATTTTATATAATATTGTTTTGAAAATGTATCTTTTTATGATATAATCAAAATGTTTGGAGGTAAAATGGAAACTATTGATAAAGTTAAGAAAATAATTGCTGAACAACTATGTATTTCAACAGACGATATTTCAGATACTGCAAATGTTATAGAAGATTTGGGTGCTGATTCTCTTGACGTTGTTGAACTCTTGATGACTTTTGAAGATGAGTTTGGAGTATCAATTCCAGATGAACAAGTTGAAAATTTAAAAACAATTCCAGCAATAGTTAAAACTATTGATTCTTATAAAAAATAAAAGATAGACATCATAAATCGATGTCTTTTTTTGTTTGCACAAGAAAAAT
>CARFEX010000083.1 GCA_948971535.1 uncultured Eubacteriales bacterium
CTTTTTTTAAGTTTTTTTTCTTCCAAATTCGCCTCGGCTTGACTCTTTCTTAAATATACAGGCATTAGCTTATGATAGTCAACAAATTCACATTTTTTTTCTTCATTTTTTGCAAGTTCTAATAGCTCTTTCGCTGAAAGTGCTACTTTGATTTGAGATATATCTTCCTCTTCGATTGAGACTATTGGTTTTGTAATTTTCGAGTATTCTTCTTTATCTATTAACCGCTCTTCCCCTCCGTTGCCATTTATGTCAAACTCGCAAACAAAGTATAGTCCACTTAAAGCATTGAGAGCACACACGAAATTTGACTTTGGGCTGTATTTTTTGATATAAGTATATGCAATAAATTTTAAAGTTGACAATTTTATTACTTTTTTCTCTTTCCCAGCACAAAAACCTTTGACAAGTGCAACTCCAATTCTAAGACCTGTAAATGAACCTGGACCTACAACAACAGCATAACTATTGTTATCATTGATATTTTTATCCATTTTTGTAAGCATTTCATCTATTTTAACTAAGATATTTTCTGAATGTTTACAACTCGAATCTAAGTTGCAAAATTCCTGCTTTCCATCTATCTCTATGGCAATATAAGCTTCTTTTGTAGCAGAACAAATTGCTATCATGATTTTCTCCTAATAATTATTTCTCGTTTTTCATCGTCAAGTTTTTTTATTTCTATTTCTGTATGCTCACTTTTTATCAAGCCTTCAACCTGCTCTGGCCATTCTACAAGACTAATACCGTCAAGATTTTTTGTATCAAAATATTCTTCAAAACCCAGCGATTCTGCCTCTTCTATAGAAGATAATCTATACATATCAAAATGATATATAGGAAGAGTTGCATTTTCATAAATATTTAAAATAGTAAATGTAGGACTAGTCACAAGTTCGCTACTTCCAAGGCCTCGGGCGAACCCTTTCACAAAATGTGTTTTACCTGCACCAAGGTCACCAGTAAGAGTTATTATACTGCCTTTTTTAAACATAGGAGCAAGTTTTTCACCTACAGCCATAGTTTCATTTTCATTATTTGTTATTATTTTGATTGCACTCATAAGTTTTTTCCTTCATTTTCTTTAAAATTAATTTTAATATTAAAATTCCTACAACTGAAATTAGAACACCTTCAAACAAACCAACAAGAACGTCTGTAAGATAGTGAGCTCCTAGTACCATGCGAGAAAGGCATATTAATAGAGCAAACAAAGTTACAAAAATTGACGTTAGTGAAATAGAAATTATTTTATTTTTAGACTTACTTTCTCTTTTTTTATAGCTTGAAATCACAGCATAAAGTATAAACGTTGCTATTATTCCCGCACACATAGCATGGGAACTGGGCATGGAATATCCACCTACATTGCCTAGATTCAATATTTCCTGAAAGCTAACATAGGGTCTTGGTCTAGCTATTATTGCTTTTATACCTTTATTTAATAAAACTGCTGATAAGAATGTGACAAAAAAGGTATAGCTTAATTTTTTGTTTTTAAAAAAAATCATCATCAAAGTTAAAGCAAATCCAAGCCAGCTCCCTAATAATGTAATTATCTTAAAAAAAGTTATCCAGCCTTCGCCTATGCTTTGCAAGTAAATTATTATATTAGCTTCAAATACCATATTGTTATTTTAACAAAATTTGCAAAAAAATACAACAGAAATTTAATTCTGCTGCTATTTTTATTTTTTTATGCTTTCACTCATACCATCTTCTATATCATAGAGTTTGGTTTCGAGTTCATTATCATGAGTTATTGCTTCTATAAACTTGCGTAAATTATTGACCATAGTTCTATGTTTATGACATATTTTTTCCTCACTAAGCACCATGCCATGCAAGAAGATATTGTCAGCAACTAATACGCCTCCATTTGTAAGCAAGCCTTTCAATACTGGAAGATATTTTATATATTGACCTTTTGGGCCATCTAAAAATATAAAGTCATATTGTTTTTTTTCTTTTGCAAGGTTTGCTATCACTTCTTTTGCATCACCTTCTATTAAGCATGTTCTTTTTTCAAAGCCTTTTTCAAAAAAGGTTTTTCTTGCAATAGATGCACTTTGAGTATTTTTTTCAATAGTTGTAAGTTTTATATCCTCACCGCACTCAAGCATAATAGAGCCTGAGTAACCTATTGCTGTACCAATTTCTAATATATTTTTGGCTTTATGTTTTTTTACAAGGTCAGCGAGCAAGAGTGAACTTTTTTCCCTTATAACAGGAACTGAGTTTTCACTTGCATACTTTCGCAGTTCTTTTAATTCCACTTTTTTCTCCTATGATTAATCAAGTGTAACTATTGTAAGTATCATTGGACGGCGTTTCGTTCTTTTAAATATAAAGTTTGATATATTACGGCGAAGTGTTGATTTGATTACTGATGGTTCAACTCCACGTAAGTCTTGTTCTTTTAGTGATGCTATTATTGAAGCTTTGGCATCTTGAACAAAAGCTTCTTGTTCGTTATCATATACAACACCACGAGTAATAATAAATGGTTCGTTTGTAATTTCACCTGCGATATTGTTTATATTTACACATACAACACAGATACCATCCTCTGATAACTGTTTTCTTTCACGCAATACGTTGCTGTCCATATCGCCTATTCCGTAACCGTCTACAAGACGTTGTCCTGCTGTAACAAAGCCAACTTCTTTGATTGAGTTTGGTGTCATTTCTACCTGCATTCCAAGGCTTGCAATCAATATATTACGTTCTTCCATACCTAGACTCATTGCTAATTCTTTATGAACTTTCATATGTCTATATTCACCATGCACAGGTATAAAGAATTTTGGCTTTGTTAATGAGTGAATGAGTTTTAATTCTTCTTGACAGGCATGTCCTGATGTGTGAACTTCTGCAAGCTCATCATATATTACGTCTGTGCCAAGTTTATAAAGTGCGTTAATCACCTTGTATACATTTTTCTCATTTCCTGGAATTGGTGATGCCGAAAAGATAATAAGGTCGTTCTGACGAAGTTTCACTCCCTTAAATTCTCCCCCTGCCATTCTAGTTAATGCACTCATAGGTTCACCTTGACTTCCTGTTGTGACGATAAGCACTTCTTTATCATCCATTTTGTTGATTTTTTCAAGGTCTACTATGTTATCACGATTAAATTTTAATTCACCTAGTTTAAGTCCGACTTCTGACACATTTATCATGCTTCGACCAGTGAATGCAACTTTTCTTTTATATTTTTCTGCTAAATCTAAAATCTGTTGCAAACGATATATGTTTGATGCAAAGCTTGCTATTATAATTCTGTTATTTTTGTGTGTATCAAATATTCCGTCCAAAGTTCTACCAACAGTTCTTTCACTCATAGAAAAGCCCTTACGACATACATTTGTACTTTCACATAAAAGTAGATTTACACCTTTTCTACCAAGTTCACCAAAACGTGTAAGGTCTGTCATCACACCGTCAATAGGTTCATAATCAATTTTAAAGTCACCAGTATGAACAATAGTTCCAGAAGGTGTTGTTATTGCAAGGGCTAATGCTCCTGCTATTGAGTGAGTGACTTTTATAAACTCAACTACAAAAGAGCCAAGCTTAAGTACATTTTTTGGTTTTACTGCAACTCCTTTCAATTTCACCTTTGGATGCTCACGAAGTTTGTTTTCTATTAATGCTAAAGATAATTTTGTTCCATAAACTGGTGCATTAAGATGTTGAAGCAAAAATGGTAGAGAGCCAATATGGTCCTCATGTCCATGAGTTATAAGGATTGCTTTAACCTTGTCCTTATTTGCTAAAAGATAGGAAAAATCTGGGATAACTATATCTATTCCTGGTAATTCATCATCTGGAAAAGTTAGTCCTGCATCGACTACAATAATTTCATCATTGTATTCAATGGCGGTCATATTTTTTCCGATTTCTCCTACTCCGCCTAAAAAAGTAATTTTTGTTTTATTCATTTTGTCTCCTTTTTTTCAAACAAAAGCTATGTGCCTAAAAAAGCACATCTTTCTTTTGTGAAGTTTTTATTAAAATTTATAATAAATATTTGCTATTTTCGATAGTATCTACTTCTTCTAATTTTTTTGGAGTGAGAATAGTTCCTGAGTCTACATAAAATCTCATTCCT
>CARFEX010000084.1 GCA_948971535.1 uncultured Eubacteriales bacterium
CTTTATTCCTTCATTACTTGCAAGACAAATAATATTGATTATTTTTATCTTACTTATGGCATCTTTCAATGATTCATATAAAATTTTAACAAAGGACTATATACGACTAAATATAAATGAGAAAATGCATGCCGCAGCATTTTCATATTTGAATGTATTAAAAAATATAAGTAAATTAATTTTTTCTTTTATCATGGCAACTCTTCTTCTTACAATCCCAGCAACTCATACACTTTTGTAAATGGTCGCAATCTCAGTAGGAATGCTACTTATTTCAACTTGTATTTATCAAACAATAAAAGCAGTAACTAAAAAAAGACACAATAAGCAAATAACTATTGAAAATTTACAATTAGAAACAGAAGAAAAAGCGGAAGATTAGAAAATTTTATTTAAATTCCAAAAAAAATGCTTTACATATTTGTTCAAATGTGGTATAGTCAAAGAGTCGATAAAATACCAGTTGACGCAGTGGCATGACACCTTCTGACAGCTTACTTCGTTACTGGCGAAAAACAAAAATGGGAGGAAAATATGGAAAAGCAAGAAATTATTAAAAAATTCGCTCTTTCTGAAAATGATACTGGTTCAGTTCAAGTTCAACTTGCTCTTTTAACAGAGAGAATCAATCATCTTAATGAACACCTTAAAACTCATCCAAAGGATAACCACTCACGTCGTGGTCTTCTTCAAATGGTAGGTAAGAGAAAAGGTTTCCTTCTTTATCTTAAAGAAAAAGATATTGAAGCTTACAGAAAGATTATCAAAGAATTGAACATTCGTGAAATTAAATAGTTAAAGAAAAGGGGGATATGGCTTTTGTTATCTCTCTTTTTTAAAACTGAAAAACAATTAAGGAGTTATTATGAAAAATGATGCAAAAATTTATTCAATAAAAATTGGTGGAAAAGAAGTTACTTTTGAAACAGGTAGACTTTGCGAGCAAGCAAATGGAAGTTGTCTTGTTCGTAGTGGTGAAACAGTTGTTATGGTCAATGTTACAATGTCAAAGGCTCCAAGACCAGGTATTGACTTTTTCCCTCTTGCAGTTGATTATGAAGAAAAAATGTATTCTGTAGGAAAAATTCCAGGGGGATTTAAGAAAAGAGAGGGCAAGCCTTCAGATAAAGCTATTTTAACTTCAAGACTTATTGATAGACCACTTAGACCACTTTTCCCAAAAGGTTTTTTCAATGATGTTTGCGTAGTCGCAACAGCTCTTTCAGTAGACCCAGATTTTGCACCAGAACCACTCGCAATGCTTGGCTCAAGCTTTGCATTAACAATATCTGATATTCCATTTATGGGACCAACAGGTTCAGTACAAGTTGGACTTGTTGACGGAAAGTTTGTTATAAATCCAAATCAAGCTCAAAGAGAAAAGAGCCTTATGCACCTCACAGTTTCAGGAACAGATGAAGCAGTGCTTATGGTGGAAGCTGGTGCTCAAGAAGTTCCAGAAGAACAAATGCTTGAAGCTATTCTCTTTGCTCACAAAGAAATAAAAAAGATAGTGTCGTTCCAAAAGAAAGTTAAAAAAGAAATAGGTAAACCAGTTTCTTCTGCAATCGAATATTATGTTATCCCAGAAGAAATAGACAAAGCTGTTAGAGAATTTGCATCAAAAAAACTCGATTACGCACTTGATACCTTTGAAAGAGAAGAAAGACAAGCAAGACAGGATGCTGTTGATAGTGAAACACAAGAACATTTCGCAGAAATTTTCCCAGACTGTGAAAGACAAATTGGTGATATTCTCTACAAAATGACAAAAGAAAAGGTTAGAGCAAAAATACTTGAAAAAGGTATCCGCCCAGACGGAAGAAAACTTACTGAAATTCGTCCTATTTGGTGTGAAACATCAATCTTGCCAAGAGTGCATGGAAGTGCAATCTTCACTCGTGGACAAACTCAAGCACTCACTTCACTCACACTTGGTACTGTTTCAGATATGCAAAAACTTGATGGGCTAGATGAAGAAGAAGTAAATCGTTATGTTCATCATTACAATATGCCTCCTTATTCTACAGGCGAAGCTAGAAACCTTAGAAGTCCTGGCAGACGTGAAATAGGTCATGGTGCTCTTGCTGAAAGAGCTTTGGAGCCTGTTATACCTAGTGAAGAAGAATTTCCTTATGCGCTCCGTTTGGTATCAGAAATTCTATCATCAAATGGTTCATCTTCAATGGCTTCAGTTTGTGGTTCAACTCTTGCACTTATGGATGGAGGTGTTCCAATCAAAAGACCTGTGGCAGGTATCGCAATGGGACTTATAAAAGATGAAAAATCAGGCAAAGTTGCGGTTCTATCAGACATTCAAGGTCTTGAAGATTTCTTAGGGGATATGGACTTTAAGGTTACAGGAACTGAAAAGGGTGTAACAGCTATCCAAATGGATATTAAAATTAAAGGTATTGATAAAAATATTCTTACAACAGCGCTCGCTCAAGCTAGAGAAGGACGCATGTTTATCATGAAAAAACTCTTGGAAGAAATAAAAGAACCAAGAAAAGAGCTTTCTAAATATGCTCCAAAGATTATATCATTCACAATTGACCCAGACAAAATTAAAGACGTAATAGGTTCTGGCGGAAAAACAATTAACAAGATTATTGATGAAACAGGTGTTAAAATCGATATAGATGATGACGGACTTGTGTTTATTGCTGGTCAAGATATGGCTATGACTGAAAAAGCAAAGAAGATTATTCTTGGTATAGTTGAAGATGTTGAGGTTGGAGATGTCTATGATGGCAAAGTTGTCAGAATAATGAATTTTGGTGCCTTTGTAGAACTTGCTAATGGAAAAGAAGGGATGATTCATATTTCAAAACTTTCAAACACACGTGTAGAAAAAGTTGAAGACGTTGTAAAGATTGGTGATGAAGTTGAAGTAGAAGTTATCAAAATAGATGAAAAGGGCAGAATAGACCTTAAAAGAATACTTCCAAAGGAAGAAGTAAAGAAGGCTGAAAAGCAAGAAAAGAAAGAAACTAAAAAAGTTGCTAAAGAAGCTAAAAAATCAAAGAAATCTGAAAAGTAAATTTAAAACAGAAAAAGAAGGCGAACTATGTTTCGTCTTTTTTTATTTTTTAAAAAAAATTGTAAAAATTTGACTTATCCACACAAAATTATTTGACGGGGGGGGGTGCTTTTATTGTATAATTGATTAAAGCAAGATTATACTAAAATACAACCTTGATTTTAATAAAATTAAAAAGCGAGAAATAAATGAAAAAGAAATGGTTACTAGCAATAACAAGTTTTATCTTTATAACCCTATTTACTACAGGACTTTCATTTTTTATGCTTCCACTATCATCAGAAAAAGCTGATGCAGGTAGTGCAACAGACTGGTTAAAACTAAATATTACATACAATTATTTAAACTTAAATTCAACTTCAACAGGAGCTACATGGATTTCAAGTGGAGGGGCAACTGTAAACTGCTATGCATGGAATGATACCTCAGGTAGTGCAACATGGGGAAATGTTTTAGTAGGACAACACTCAAAATCAGCTAAATCAATAACAGGTTCAACATCAGTTACAACAGTTTATTCATGTGCAATCGCAAATGACGTATATATAGCTTTAAAAGTTACAGATAGTAGATATCAATTTACTTCAATGACAATAACATTGTCAGGAAGTACATATGCAGATGAGTATAAAATCCCACCATCATCAGGCGGGTCAGGAACAACAATAGCAAACTCAAGCGGAAATATATATAGCGGTTACGTAAAAGATGGATTATACGTAAATCAGCCTGGAGACCAAACTTACTATAACATCTATTATAGAATAAGAAACAACGCATTTGTGGCACAACGAAATGTAAATATAACGTTCAACGTAGAACCAGTAGATAAAACTATCCGTTCTTATTATCTTAGAAATGATGCCGATACTGCAACCTTGGCAACAGCTGTTACTTATAGAGATAGACCTGCAACACTTTTTAGCTTATCATACCTAGGCTTAGAAATTCCAAAGAAATCAGGCTATGTATTTAAAGGTTATTATACAGCAAAAACAGGTGGAACACAAGTGTTTGATGCAAACGGAAAAGGCTGTAATGTAACATGGCAGGGAGGAAGTGCAAC
>CARFEX010000085.1 GCA_948971535.1 uncultured Eubacteriales bacterium
TTCTTTTTCCATACTTGAAAGTATTTCTTTTACAAGTTCATTATTTTTCATTATACAAAAATCCTCTTTTAATTAAAATTTCTTCAATATATTGTCCAGACTTTAAAAGTATTAATTCTTTTGGGTGATAATCTTGCAATTTTAAATTCCATTTTTTTATATTTCCAATCATATGTTCAGTAAAATTTTTATTATTCCCACGAGAGTAGCATCTTTTATGCTCTAAGTGTGCGAGCAGCTCAATTAATTCATCTTTCATATAATTGTTATAACATAAATATAGAAAAACAAGTAATGTTATTTTATTTTGAAATCTTGTTTGTTTTTAATAGTAAGCATTAAAATTCTCTCAAAAAAACTTTTAGTTCGTATAGTTGGCGTAGAGAACAGGATTCGAACCTGCGGAGGGGATTCCTCACACGCTTTCCAAGCGTGCGCCTTAAACCGCTCGGCCATCTCTACATATATTTTGATTGTATTTGTTTTTCTTGAAATTGTCAAGGTGATGTCCAAAGTTATTATGTTTTTAAGAAAATAAAAAACCTTTTACATCTTGACTTGTTGACGAATTTATGATAAATTAAATCATCAAAGGAGAGCAAAGATTATGGACAAGAAATTTGTAGATAGTAAAAAAGTTGAAGAAGAGAGATTGAAAGGTTTACAAGAATGGATAAAATCTAATATTATGATGGAAGAAATTTTACAGTCTAAGTCAAATGAAGAATATTTAAAGACTAAGAAAGATTTGCAGAAAGAAGAAATGCAATAAAAAACTCAAGCAGAAGATAATGCTTGAGTTTTTTGTTGATGTGTGGATGACAAAATTTGAACTTGCACGGTTTCCCTTTTTACCCCAAAAAATCACTTTTCGGAACTCCCGAGGAACCTAAATCCAGTGTGCCTGTCTCTTTACCTTAAAAATGACAAGCATTTTCATGGAATCAACCGCCATTATAACGGAATGTCAGTCGCATTGTTTTTTATGGTGTGGATAACAGGACTTGAACCTGCACGGTTTCCCACTGGAACCTAAATCCAGCGCGTCTGCCATTCCGCCATATCCACATAATTTGTCAATGCAAATGTTGTGTTTATATTCTACACTATCATTCTTGATATAATTGCTTTGAACTTTCGTTCTTTGCTATTATATATTATTCTTTTCATGCTTGTCAATCGTGTTTTAGTATTATTTATAAAATTTATGAGATTTTGCTTTGAATAGCTCTTTTTTAAAAACTATTTACAAAAGTACAGATTTTTGCTATAATATACTTAAGACTACGGAGGAAATATGTCAAAGAAAAAGGACATTAAAATTTCACAAAATAATAATGATAATGGTCGTGATAAACAAGAGGTGCTTATAAATACAGGTGTTGTTCTCTCCTCGCTTGGTGCCGCAGGTTTTATTGCATGTTTTGTGTGGTTGATTGTAAAAGCTACTATTATTGAAAGTACAAGATTACAAAAACTTTTGCCTGTGATAATTGGAGTTATTTTTCTATTAATGTGTATAGTTGGAATATTATTAATAAGTTTTGCTAGACATAGCATGGGTGCTATTTCAGATGAGTATGAAAATAAATCAAAAGCTAGACCGCCTAAAGAACCAAGATTGGGCGAAATACCAGATTTAAATGAAATTTACAAAGAAGATGAAAAAGACTATATTGAAAGTGACGCTGTTTTTCAAGAGAAAGGTGTTAGAGATAAGCTCGACCAGATTAAAGGTCAACTTCAAGAGATTATTGAGCAAAAGAAAATAGCTTTGAGAGAAAGTGAGAAACAGGTTCAGGTCGACAATGGTGGAGTTAAGCTAAAGACCATAGATGAGGATTTATTAAAAGACATAGACGACTTTGAAATTTCCTCAACAAATACCAAAGAGAAGATAGGTAAAAAGAAAGCAAAGAAAGTTTTGTAACAGAATAGACTTATTTCGCTAAAATCAGACCTTTTTATATAAGAAAAAAAAGAATAATAAAAGGTAGCATACACACACTACAAAGAGTAATGGGAGGTGCGTGATGCTAAGTAAAATGTTATTCTTTTTTATGATTTTGCCAGTAATGTTATTTTCAGAGGTTACTTCTTTGCCAAGTGTTTTTGAGGAGGCAAACATGATTAAAATATACAATGATGGTCAAGAAATAGTTATGACAGAAGAAAAATTGGACGAGTTTAGCAAGCTCTTCATGGAAGCTGTTAAAGATGCTAGACAGATGCCAGCTTTTGGTGTAGCAATACACAAATTGACAGTGGAAGAAATGAAGAGTGGTATTTGGGTTAAATTTGTTTATAACAATGAAATGCAAGCAAGCGGTATGCCGTTTGATGAGTTAGTTATTGCTTTGCAGCCAAACATGTATGGTTTTAATGTTATAAGAGGGTTTAGAGGTAAGTATAATGGAAGATGCTTCTATCTTGACCTTGACGGAACTCTTGATAACGTATATAACTATGTTGTAGATGTTATTGATGGGAAAGTTGATAGCTCAAAAAAGGAAGATGTGAAAGCAAAGGAAAATACTCCTAATGAAGAGCTTACACAAGATGCAACTGAAGAAACTTTTGAGCCGGGCAATCAAGTTAAGGAAGATAAAGCCCAAGAAATTATAGATAGTGTAGAAGAAAATGAAATTGTTGAAACTAGCAATGAATTAGAAAACACATCTATTAAAAATGAGAATAGTGATAAAAATGAAAATTTTGTAATTGAAGAAAAACCTCTTGAAGAAATCAGTAAAGAAGAGGGCAAACTTGAAGATTTTATGGTCGAGCAAGTTTCTCAATTTGAATAAAAAAAGAAAGATAACTCTTTCTTTTTTTACTAATTTAGATTTCTTTTTCTGTATCTAATTTTTCTGTACATGAATTTACAGGAGAATTTGTTTTTGGTGTAACTAAACCAAACATTATTGAAAGATATTTTTCTTGTTCAGTTATACTTGAGTAAGCTTGTATTATTTCATCAACTCTTTCTTGATGAGATTGACGCTCTTCATTATTCATCATCCAGAGAAATGTCTTATCGTTTAGGTTTGCTTTTTGAATAAATTTTTCAAGGTCTGAATCATAAGGGACTGTATCAGTATTAAAATCGTAAAAGTGCCGTTCAGTGTTACGCTCATAATAATCTGCAGGAACACTAGGATAATCAGAAATTTTAGCTTTTTTTAAAAATTTAACTCTTTTCAAAGTTGATGTTTTTTGATTAAACGTAGGTTTTTCAATTTTATTTTCCTTTATCAATTCCAAATAATCAACATATTTGTTTATAGATAAAATTCTTCTATTAAGTTCGGTTAAGTCTTGACTAGAAAAATCATTTGTGTTGTTGCACCAAAAATTATTGTTAATATTGTTTACTTCAGCGATAAGACTATAAATTAAAGGTAGAATTTTGTTGCCTAGGTGTTTCAACTTTAAACTAAAATTTCTACAACTTGTTTTTTCTAAATACTGTCTGTCTCTGTCAAGAAAGGCTTGAAATTCTGAAGTATTTTTCCAGTTAAAAGTTTTAGAAAATGTTAAAACCGCATCATAAAGTTCTGTTAGTTTTGCTCGTTCTTCTTTCATTAAAGAAATTTGCTTTTGTAATTGTTCTTGTGTTAGAGTACGAGCATCTTCTTTACATTCAAAATTTATACAACTTGAAATTATATCATAAATGAAAAATTCTGTTGGATAATAAGGGTAATGCCCATAGCGCTTTTTAAGTACTTGAACTAGGGTGCCGTGTGGAGCAATTTTCTTTTCAAAATTTAATTGTTTTAAAACCACAAATCGACAAGATTCATTTGCGTTGTTATCCATTGCATGATATACGATACTTGCATGGTCACCAAGTGTTAAATTTTCGTAAAGTTTAGTTTCCCAAAGAGGAAATCCAATAGGAATTGTTAATTCTTTATTATGTATTACAGGCCTTTTATGTTCGTAAAAATATTTTTTATCAAAACTTTTTATTATCGATTGGTATTCGGTAGAAAATTTTTCGATTTTCGTTATAAGTCTTTTTAAATAGTCGGCAAATTTAGTTGTATAAATTTTTTTTTTTTTTTT
>CARFEX010000086.1:0-1560 GCA_948971535.1 uncultured Eubacteriales bacterium
ATCTTTAGCTGAAGATTTATCTTTTATTGTATCTGCTACTGCTGTCATAAGTCCCATAACATTTTGAATTTCACTAGGAACAACAATTTTTGTAGATTGACCATTTGCAAGCACTTTTAAAGCTTCAAAACCTTGAAGAGTAACGTATGCATTATTTGGAGCAGCTTTATTGATGAGGTCAATAGCTATTTTCTCACCTTCTGCTTCTGCTATTTTTGTTGCCTTTTCGGCTTCTGCTGCAAGAATTGCAGCTTCTTTATTTGCTTCCGCTTGTAAAATCTTAGCAGCTTTTTCACCTTCTGCAACAAGAATAGTTGCCTTCTTTTCACCTTCTGCTTTTAAGATTTGTTCACGTCTTTCACGTTCTGCCCTCATCTGTTTTTCCATGGCATCACGAATATCCTTTGGTGGCAAAATGTTTTTAAGTTCTACACGATTGATTTTTATTCCCCATGGGTCAGTTGCCTCATCAAGAATAACTCTCATTTTTGTATTTACTGTATCACGTGAAGTAAGAGTTTGGTCAAGTTCTAGTTCGCCGACAATATTACGTAAAGTTGTTGCTGTCAAGTTTTCAATAGCTTTGATTGGTGAATCAACTCCATAAGAGAAAAGTTTTGCATCTGTTATTTGAAAATAAACTACTGTATCTATTTGCATAGTTACATTATCTTTTGTAATAACTGGTTGTGGATTAAAGTCTGCCACAATTTCTTTTAATGATATTGCTTTGCTAGTTCTATCAAAGAACGGCAAAATCATATGAATACCTGTTTCCAAAGTTTTTCTATATTTTCCAAGTCTTTCAACTACCACTGCTGTTGCTTGTTTAACTATTCTTATTGAACAGCAAAGTATAATAAGTGCTAATACACCAAGTACTAAAAGTACAATTCCTACAACGCTCATAATTCCTCCTTAATTTTTTTAGTTTTTTTTGTTTTTCCTTTCTCTTCAATATTATCTTGTACTGTTTCTTCTGTTTTAATCTTAACAACTAGCTTATTGCCACACACTTCAACAATTTCTACTATTGTATCAGCTTCTATTGTTTGATTTTCAAATGCAACTGCACTCCAGACAACATCATTGATTTTGACTGAACCAGTGGTTTCGAAATCAGCACGAGTTAGCATTCTCACTTGTTTGCCAATATATGCATCAACATTGGATTTAAAATTTGCATTTTTAAGTAAAAGTTTTCTTGTAATTCTTCGCAAGAAT
The DNA here is from genome assembly GCA_948971535.1 of uncultured Eubacteriales bacterium. Taxonomy (GTDB): domain Bacteria; phylum Bacillota; class Clostridia; order Christensenellales; family UBA1242; genus Caccovivens. The sequence continues at coordinate 1,225 of CARFEX010000086.1, forward strand.
ATAATCAGTAAAGCCGATACCACAATGAAAACTGCTAATTGCCATTCCCATCTTATCCCTCCAACAGCCGAAAGGATGAAAGGAATGATAGCACCAGCCGTAAACCAAATTGATGTCAAATCACATGTAATAAATTCAACTACAGCGGTCACAACTATAACGCCTAGCCATACCCAAAACATTACATCCATAAGCCCTCCTCTATGCTATAGAATAGCAAAAATTAAAAAAAATGTCAACAAATAGATAAACAAATACAAGCCATTAATAATACAATTATATGCATAGATTGTCTTCAAATTGTTTTAATTTTTTTAAAAACTTCAATTTATGCAA
>CARFEX010000086.1:1570-4069 GCA_948971535.1 uncultured Eubacteriales bacterium
GCAAAAAAGAGAAAATGTTCTTATTTTTTTAAATAAACCAATTTTATACTCTATTTAATTTTTTCAAAAAGTGTTTTCTTGTTTTTATAGTTTTCTATTTCTTTATTATAATTTTGTATTATCTCTTTAATATTTTCTTCATTTTCATAACATCGATAAATTGTTTTAAAAGCTTTTTCACCAACTTTTTTACAGATATCAATATTCTTTATACAATAATACATTGTGTCACAAAATGATACTGGAGTATTCTGGCATAAAAAACCATTTTCTTTATCTATTATTCCTTCTGCTGCAGGATAATTTTCTATTGTTATTGTTGGCTTTTTGAATGTAGAGCCTTCGACTGGACCAAGCCCAGCCGCTTCAATGATTGATGGAAAAAGTATAATATCACTAGCACAAAAGTATGATGAAAGAAGATTTCTATCTTTTATAGAGCCAGTAAAAATAAAATATTCCTTTAAATTATTATCTTCAACTTTATTTTTAAATTCTTCTGCATAACTTCCATCACCTACCATTATAATAATAAAATTACTAGTATTTTTTCTTAAAAGTTTTACTGAATTTAAAATTAGGTCAATATTTTTAGTTTGTATCAATCTTCCTACGTTTAAAAATATGATTTTATCTTTTGAAATATTATGTTTTTGATATATTTCCTGTTTTCTTTTTTCAGAATCTTCGACAGGTTTTAAATCTATACAATTTCTAACTAGCAAACAATCTTTTCTCAGCCCAAACGATTGTAAATAATTGTAACTATAATCGCTTATCACCCAAACATTATCAGATTTGTTTGCTATTTTCATGAAGCTCTTTGTTATAGCTTTTGCTAACCATTTTACTTTTACAATCTTTAACGCATCCTCATAATACTTATTATGAATAGTCGAAATTACAGGTATATTATTTTTCTTACCAAATTTCAGCATATACCTATATAAGTTTCCTGGAGTATGACAATGAATTATGTCAAACTGCCCATTTTTTAGCTCTTTTACAAACTTTTTATCTAATGATGGATAGGACATTCCGTCATTGGTTATTGAATTGTAAAAACCTTTACAACACAAAAGCTTATATGGTTTCTTTTCATAATCATAGTTTTTATATCGTGTAGTTGCAACAGTTACGTTACAGTATTTTGACAATGCTACCGCACTTTTATCTACAATGGTTTGCACTCCACCTATTATTGGAAAAAATGAGTCTGTTACTAATAGTATATTAAGTCTTTTCATTCTTCCTCCTTATTCTCAAAGTTAAAATCATATAAATAATATTATTTTTTTTGTATTTACGGTTTTTCTTTCCTCAAAAACCCTTTTATAGTCATTAAACGTTTTTTCAACGGCTTTATCCCAATGAACATATAGGTCACGAAAAGCATTTTTGCTGATTTTTTCGTATTCTTCAACATTTGATAAAATTTCAATAATTTTATCAGCATATTTTTCAGGTGAATTTTTACCCAAATAACCATTTACATTATTGGTAACCGTTGCAGCTGTTGCCGCACCTTCCAAGAACAATGTTGGAGTGCTTTGACTTGCAGCCTCAATCTGAACTAAACTGCTTGCATCATATAAAGATGGAAATAAAAACAAATCTGCCATTTTATAATATTTTGAAATTTCTATTCTATCTACTATTTTTCCTGTAAAGACAACCTCTTCTGTTAATTTAAGCTTTTTGATTTGGCTTTTTAACTTATCTTCATCATTGCCTACACCTACAAATAGCATTTTAAATTTAAAATTTTTATCCTTTAAAGCTTTAAGGCTTTTTGCAAGAAAAAAGATGTTTTTTAATGCTGTTAATCTACCTATAAATAACAATACTTTTTCGTCTTCTTTAATTGAATATTTTTTTCTTAATTTTTTTATTTCTTCTAAGTTACAATATGGTAACAAATCTGTTCCATTATTTTGAACTTTTGGCAATTCTTTTGCACCATATCCAACAAAAACTCTTGCTATTTCATCATTCACAGCCCAACATTCATCACAAGCATTGAATACTTTCATTATTTCTCTAAGCATAATTTTTGTAATCAGCTTGGATTTTGTTGATTGCATAAAATCTTTTTTATATTGGCTATGCATGGTTGAAATAATTGGCAAATTATTCTTTTTAGCATATTTTACTCCTACTTTTCCAATAGTGAATGGTGAATGAATATGTACTACATCAAGTTTTGACTCTTTAAGTTGTTTCATAAATTTTCTATCATTGTTAGGCATTGGCAAATCATAATCCAAAAAGACTACAGGAAATTTTGATTTACATCTTACAACTTTATAAGGCAATTTGCTATCGTCAAAACGCTTTCTGCCTTCTGGTGCAAAAACTATAACATCACAAAATTTTTGAAGTCTTCTCGCATAATTATCAACAACCATAATTACACCATCTACCATTGGAAAATATGTATCTATAAACAATCCTATTTTCAACCTTTTATCTTGCATGCCATTCTCATTCACAATACTA
>CARFEX010000087.1 GCA_948971535.1 uncultured Eubacteriales bacterium
TACAAAATAAAAATAAAAAGTCCACAAATTTAGGACTTTTTAAAAAAAAATATTAAATTTTTGGCTCAAAACCTTCAAAAATAACATTATCGCAGTATTTTACAACATTCATGTATTCTGCTTGACTTGATATGTTCCAAGCAATTAGCGGTAAATGTTTATATTTTTTTACATATCTATTAGGCAAAAATTTACCATCGTATGCTATAAAATCAGGGTGGCTAACACGTTTGTTTAAAAGCATTCTTTTTAAAAAAACCTTTTGTACAAATCCCAATTTTTCTTCTTTGAAATATCCAGAAAGCTGACCGCGTTTAATGTGAGGCGCATGCTTATAAAAATATTCAAGAACAAAAGGATTGAAAGCTTCAATAGCATATTCACCTTTATAATTTTTTAAAATTTCAATTACCGCATTTTCAAGTTTTCCCACTTTGCCAGCATTTTTGATTTCTATGAGAATAGGAGCTTTACCATTAACAAGTTCAAGCACTTCTTCAAGAGTAGGTATTTTTTCTTTGCTACCTTTTAGCGTTAAAAATTCTAGGTCGGATTTTTTCAAAAATTTGATATATCCGTCATTGTCTGTCATGCGTGAAAGAGAATCATCGTGAAATACAGCTACTGTTTCGTCAGATAATAGGTGTACGTCAAGCTCAATAGCATAACCATTGTCAATAGCATTTTTAAAAGCTGGAAGAGAATTTTCTGGTATAAGTTTGTTATCAAAAAGCCCTCTATGAGCTATAGGTGTTTCAACTAGCCATGACTTGAATATATCCATTAAATACCGCCTTAAAAATTATTTAAAATTATTATAACACACTTGCAAAAAATAACAAAGTGATTTTGTGCTTTTTCTATTATATGATATTTCTTTTTTATTTATTAAAAGATATCAAAATATTTGCTAAAAAGTAAATTTTGCTATATAATCTTTCTTAATTATGAATAGACTTGAAAAAATAAGAAATTTTTGTATCGTTGCGCATATTGACCATGGCAAAAGTACTCTTGCAGATAGATTAATTGAAAGAACAGGAACTCTTGCAAAACGTGATATGCAATCGCAACTACTTGATAGTATGGAACTTGAACGAGAAAAGGGGATAACAATAAAGTTGACCCCTACTCGTATGCTTTATAATTTTAATGGTGAAGAATATATTTTAAATCTCATTGATACTCCAGGTCATGTTGACTTTACATACGAAGTGTCACGTTCACTTGCCGCATGTGAAGGAGCGATACTTATTGTAGATGCATCTCAAGGTGTGGAAGCTCAAACACTTGCCAACGCATATCTTGCAATAGATAACAATCTTGACATTTTGCCAGTGATAAATAAAATAGACCTTCCTTCTGCTAGACCTGATGAAGTGAAAGAAGAAATAGAAGATGTAGTGGGTGTGCCAGCTATGCATGCGCCTTGTATTTCAGCCAAAGATGGAACAAACATAGACCAAGTATTAGAGATGATAGTCAAGGAGTTTCCAGCTCCAAAAGGCGATAAGAATGCTCAACTTAAATGTCTTATCTTTGATAGTTATTATGACAATTTTAAAGGAGCAATTTGTCTTATACGTGTATTTGACGGACAAGTCAAAGTGGGCGATAAAATAAAAATGATGCAAACAGGAAAAATTTATGAAGTTACTGAGGTGGGGATTTTCTCTCCATTTGCAAAAAGTATTGACCACCTTGAAGCGGGAGATGTTGGTTACCTTGCAGGTTCAATAAAAACCATTTCTGATGTGGAAGTGGGTGATACTATAACACTTGCTCAAGACCCTACAAAAGAGGCACTAGCAGGTTATAAAAAAGTTCAGCCAGTGGTATTTTGTGGTATATTCCCAGTGGATGGAGCAAAGTATAACGAACTTAAAGATGCTCTTGAAAAACTTAAACTCAATGATGCGAGTTTGCAGTATCAACCAGAAGTATCAGAGGCACTTGGATTTGGTTTTAGATGTGGGTTCCTTGGTCTTTTACATCTTGAAATTATAACTGAACGTATTGAACGAGAATTTAATTTGGATATTATAACAACAGCTCCAGGTGTTTATTATAAAGTTTACAAAACAAATGGTGATGTTTTAGAGGTTTCAAATCCGTCAAACTTACCTTCTCCAGTTGAGATAGAGTATATAGAAGAACCAGTAGTAAAAGCTAGTATATTTACACCACCAGAGTATGTAGGTGCAATAATGGAACTATGCCAAGATAAGAGAGGGGTATATAAAGATTTAACTTATCTAGATAAGTCAAGAGTAAAAGTTGATTATTCTCTTCCGCTTGGCGAAATAATCTATGACTTCTTTGATAGCCTTAAATCTCGAACAAAAGGTTATGCAAGCTTTGATTATGAGATGGCTGGTTTTGAAAAAAGCGAACTAGTGAGAGTGGATATCCTATTAAATGGAGAAAAATGTGATGCACTATCTTTAATTGTGCATAAAGATAAAGCATATTCAAGAGGACGTGCTATAGCTGAAAAACTTAAAAAAATTATACCTAGACAATTATTTGAAGTGCCAATACAGGCGGCTATCGGTAACAAAGTTATAGCAAGAGAAACTGTTTCAGCAATGCGTAAAGATGTGCTTGCAAAATGTTATGGCGGTGATATTTCAAGAAAACGTAAACTTCTTGAAAAGCAAAAAGAGGGGAAAAAGAAAATGCGACAAATAGGCTCTGTGGAAATTCCGTCAGAGGCATTTATGTCAATACTCAAATTGGATGATGATAAATAATGAGAAAAAAAGTTTTACCTCCACTTGGCATATATGTGCATATACCCTTTTGCGAAAGTAAATGTATTTATTGTGACTTTGCTTCCTTTGTTTGTTGTGAAAAAGCAAATTATTTTAAAAAATTAAATGAAGAAATAACATCTTCGCCACAAAAAGGACGAAAGGTGGAAACAATTTATATAGGTGGCGGAACACCATCTTTTGTTGAACAAAAATACATAACAAAACTTCTCCAATCGATAAGAGAAAATTATTTGGTTGACAAAAATTGTGAAATAACCATTGAATGTAACCCCAATACTACCACAGAAGAAAAACTTATTGCCTATAAAAATAGTGGAGTAAATCGAATATCTTTTGGAGTGCAGTCGTTAGACGATGAGCAGTTAAAATTTATAGGTCGTAAACATAATGCTCTTCAAGCACTCCAAGCTGTGCAAAAAGCAAAAGAGGTAGGTTTTGAAAATATCAGTGCAGACCTTATAATAGGACTTCCAAATTCAACAAAAGAAAAACTTGAAAGCTTTGCAGTTCAACTTATTAAAAGTGGAGTAAAACATATCTCTTCTTATATGCTTCAAGTGGAAGAGGGAACTTTGTTATTTGAATTGGTTAAGAAAAAACCTCAACTTTTGCCGTCTGATGAAACAACCATAGATATGTTTGAAAACCTTGTTAAAATAATGGAAGCAAATTCATTTAATCAATATGAAGTATCAAATTTTGCAATCAAAGGTTATGAGAGTAAACATAATTTAAAATATTGGAAAGGTGAGGATTATCTTGGTTTTGGTCTTTCCGCAACAGGCACCATCGGATTAAAACGTAAAACAAATTCAAGCATCATGCAAGGTTATCTAAATGGGGAAACTTTTACTGAAACATTAAATAAACAAGATAAAATAAAAGAAAGATTAATGTTAGGTCTACGATGTCAAGAGGGAGTGGATTTAAATGCCCTTAACTGTTTGGGTTGCAATTTGGAAAATAGTGATAGTTTAAAGGAATTTATTAAAAAGGGAATAATTATAAAAAAAGATAATACCATTTATCTTAATAAACAATATTATCCTGTTAATAATCAAATTATAGTAAAATTTTTTAACGAATTATAATTCATAATTGTGCATGTCATTTTCACAAACAAAATTGTTCATGCAGTCAATCTTCTCTTCTGTTGTTGCATTTTTTGGCATCTTAAATGCACTTGAATTTATTATATGATTTTTTGGCATTTTGTAAA
>CARFEX010000088.1 GCA_948971535.1 uncultured Eubacteriales bacterium
ATATGTACATAGATATACTTATTCCATGTACCCAAACTTTACATTAAAGGCAAATTTTCAAACCCAATAGTCCCGATTTTTGATAGGATTATTGCAGTGAACGATACTTTTTGCCAACTTTAAACTTTACACAAAAAGTAACACCCCAAAACACAATGTTTCGGTGTGTATTTTATTTATATGGTTTATTTAAAATTACAAAGTTTTAAGAAATTTTACGGCTAAAAAATGTCTATATTAATTTATTTTACTACTATCCTTTTCAATTTTTATTAATCTATTCTATTTGCTAAACAAGTGCAATTTTTAATTAAATATATAATTCACAGCAAGCAAAAAAGCCATTCTATTGAATGGCTTTTTGTTTAGTTAATTCTTCTTATTTTTATGGTTTTTGTTAGTATTTTTGTCATTTGCAACATTTTGTGAAAGGGCATTTGTGTTATTAACATTTACATTGCTTTCAGCTTGGTCAATTTGGTTTTGTAATTTTTTTACTTTCCTCAAATCATTTTTCTTAAAAGCATAAAACATTATTTCGTCTTGTGGGGACTCCAATACCTCTAAGTTTAGGATATCGGTTTCTTTCATTACAAATGTCCAATCCTTGTACCCAACCTTGTAGTTGTTTACAATAGTTCCTCTTACGTTTCTAAAACTTTCATTTTGTTTAGTGTTGCTAGCTATATCGTTGTTTGTTTGCCCGTTATCACCAACCGCTTGTTGCTCATTTTGTCCTGTATATTGTGCATAAGGTATCGCTTGTTGTGGAACTTCTTCTTTTTTGTTGTGTTTTAATATCAATATTATTATCATTAATATTATCAATAATAGTAATAGTATTAATATTCCTAGTATTACCCATTTTAAATATGATGGCATATTTTTTATATCTTCAACAAAATTATCCAATCCACCATTACCACTTCCACCATTTGGTTTGCCGTTTGTATCACTTCCATCCCCATCTGTAAATGGATTTGCTTTTGTTTTAAATGCATAAGGGGTTGTTTCGTCTACTTGCTCTCCATTATACTCTACTACCACATTACCTTTATACTCATTTTTTACTATTAATGATATTTGGTAATCTGTTTCATACTTTAGTGTGCTATTTCCGGTTAACTCTTCCCCTATTGCTACTCCACCACTGCACTCATATATTACATAGTCAAAGTACTTTTCTATCTCTGCTGTATTGTTAGATATTAATGTCGCTCTTCCATTTTCTATGCCTTCTTGCCAACCGGTCACTACCAATACTAATTGTTCTATTTCTAGCGTTACTTGATAGTTTCCCTTTGTACCATCTAACCATACAACATTGTCTATATCGCTTCCGTTATTGCTATTCATTCCATTTTTAAATTGCATTTGTATGCGATATTGATTTACTCCAAAAAATGTCCAACTTCCGTTTACTTGTGGTATTACATTGTTATCTATATCATAAACATTTATGTCAAAATACTTGGCCCAATCTTTTGGCAGATTTGTTATTGTAGCAAAATTATATCCATCTGCTAGGAATGTTTTATTTTGACTTGCTTGTGGCTTTGCTATTTTTAAAGTTTCTATTTCAAAGTCAAACTCACTACTTCCTGTTATTACAAAGTCTCCTAAGCCTTCTTTTATGCTTACAATTACTTTATATTTACCTACATTTGTTGGCACATAAGGTATTTCAACACCACTTTCTGTCTTATACTTTAATACCAACGCGTCGGCATTCAATCCACCGCCACTTACACTAAAGCTTGCATTTTGTGCTTCGCCATTGTATGTTACTTTGCTGTTTGTTATGCTTACTATAACTCCATTGCTTGAAGCTCCTGTCTGCAATATTGATGTTGCTTCAGATACTTCTGTGCCATTAAGTAAAAATATGCAATTACTACTATTGTAGTCCCCACTTACTTTTAGAGTCGCTTGTACCCAATAAGATTTTACTTGTGTTAAATCATACTCTGCAAATATCTCATCCAATGTTATTGGCTGTGTACAATTTGAGTCCTTGTAGTACTTATACTCTACTACATTGGTTAAACTTTCTGCTAAACTTAAGGCTGGCAATTTCAAAGTTATTCCACCACTTGTCTTTTCTTCTGTAGTCCAACTAGCATTTAACTTCTTTTTAGTTATTGTCCATTTATGCTGTAGTTGTGGTATTTTATCTAACTCTGCTGTTGTTGTAGGAATATTGTAGTTACTATCTGTGCTTGTTATCCCTATTACTTTTGCCGTATAAAATGTTCCATCCGTATTTACATTTTTGTTAATATTACCACTATATGTTACAGTCAAAAAAGATGGCAATCCAGATAAAATAGTTACTGTTTGATTTAAGGCATTATATTCTAAACTGTTTGCACTCCATACAACATTTTTAAAATCTATTTCTGCCTTATTGATTGTTACTTTAATCCATCGGACTGTTTCAGTTTCTAGATGAGCAGAATCTTGAGTATTTGGAGTATCCAAAAAATGTGGTGTTCGAACCAATTTGACTGTTTTTATTTTTTCTGCAGTCCAACCTTTTTCAGCACCTTCTTTGTCAACTTCAGCATAAATATTTTTTATCCAACTCTCATTTATTGAAATTTCTACCCAATATTCTTTTGCATTCATAATCCACTTTGCATTTTCGGGATAAGCTATGTTTATATAATTATCTACATGTTCATAAATGTCTTTATTATACCAACTAGCCTTAGTTTCAGTTGCAATGCTTTTTATTGTTTGCTCTTCTTCATTATATGTAGTAGTCATGTCTTGAGGATTATCAAGACCACTTGTTTCTCTTATTATTTCACTCAAATTCAAGTGAATTGCTGGTCGAATACCACTAACATCATTTGCAATTTTAGTACTTTGGGCAGAACTACTTTGTAAATATACCAACCAATTAAATGTATTTACGCCACCTGTTCTGTACCAAACGCCATCATTACAATTATGCATAAGCTGATTGTTTGATAATTTCCAAATGCTTGTATTAGTAACGAAACTGCTTGAACCAGATTCAGCAATACTTGGAATCCAAATATAATCATTGCCCCAAGCACTATATGATACTAAATTACCACTTGGGTCTGTAAATTTGTCAGATTGTCTATAATGAACAGCTGACATAAGACTTGACCAATTTGTGTCTAAATCGTCAAGTGCATCATTGGAAAAATTAAAATTACTATCTGCAACTGATGTACGTCCATGAACTGTTTCAATATGCTGATATTTTATATGTGTTGGTTGAACCAAAAATTGTTCTGCAAAACTACCACTTACAAATTGCTTTAATCTAGTATCATTCAAAAGGGTATGCCTTAAGATACTTCGGCTATACATATTAGTACCCTTATCATCACTAGCACTAGACCAATATCTAGTAGTACCAATGCTATCTGCAAGATAAAGTGTTACAACAATATCCTCTTTTTTGTAAGTTGTGCTATCAGTTACTGTCAAAGAAGTAATCATCCAATCTAGTCCACCAAGTTTTACTATATAGCCATTATCATTACCACCATTTATTGTTGAAGCAGGCACGACATAGCTGTCTGTACCTGAATCCTTCATAGATTTAACATAAGACAAAGGTTCTTGACCATTAAATAGCCTATACATTAAATCTTCAAAACTTTCTTGATTAAAAGATTGATTAGAACTATCGTATAGTTCAGTGCCATTACCTACTTGAATGGCTGAACTAGTACTAGTTAATGCCAACACTTCATTAGGAGAAACAAAAATACTTACAATAGCACTTGTCATTAGTACAATAAATGCAGTTATTATAACTACCAAATATTTTAATTTAACTTTTGTTTTAAACATATATATTTTCTCCCAAAAAATTTACTTTTGTTAAAATAGAATAATTGTACATAGAATAAATATAATCTATGTACTAATTTGGTCAATTTTAAAAAATTT
>CARFEX010000089.1 GCA_948971535.1 uncultured Eubacteriales bacterium
CGAAAATCTCGTAGATTTTCTTACAGGATTTGTAAATCTAAAAACTTTGCAGTTGTCATAAATCATTTTCATCAAATTCAAAATAATCACATTTACGTTTTCTTTTAAATTTGGTTTTTATAGCACTTTTTTCACTTTTATCTGCTTTTTTACCTTCCTGTGTAGGTCGAATTAAAAGAAATAAAATAAAAGCACAAGGCAAACTAATTGCTAGTATAATGACAACTTGAATAGCAGGAGAAAGTCCACGTATAGAACTGTTTTCAATAGGGAAAAGGTCGCCAGTGATAAGAGGAAAATTTTCATTATTTTCTTCAAATTTGGTTAATTTATCGCAAAAAACCGAATATAAGTAGCCTTTATAACTGTTTTTACCATTTGAATATTTACAAAAGTACCATGTTCCATCTTTCTCAGGAATAGAGATTTCACCATTACATAAACCATAATATTCTATATTTTCTGAAAGATATGGCACTAAAATTATATCTTTTGAATTTTCTGAAGATGGTCTAGAATAAAGAGTTAGACCTTCAGTAGCAAATACTCTAAAACTAGATACTGCGTGAGGATTTTCAGGTTTTCCATTCATTGGGGAAACTTGTTCTTTTTTAATATAACCAGTTACGTCTTTGTATTTTGCTTTATAAAAGTCATTTTCTGCATTGCCTTGTAATATTACAAAATAACTTTTAGGTATTTCAAACAGGGTATTCTCCAAGCTGTCGTTAGGCTGAGAGTATAAATATATATTGTCCTCCATAACCTTTCCATAATATTCAGGTTGAGCATGAGTACAATTTAAATTAAAACTTAAAATTGGCAAAGTTGCCGAAGCTAACAAAATAAAAACCAAAAATTTAAAACTTTTTCTCATACCCAATATTTTAGTCACTTAGCTCAAAGAGTTAAAATAATAAAATGTCATAATGTTGGTTTTTTGAGTTAATTTTGACAGAGGTAAATATATGAAAGAAAAATTAGAAAAATTAAGGCTTTTGAATTATGAAATAAGTAGACGTAAGTCCTTTGATAATCTTTCTAGATATAATACAGGAAAGAAAGTTCATCAAAAACAACTTGCTTTTCATAAATGTAAAAAAAAGAATAGATGGGTGTTCGGAGGAAATCGTAGCGGTAAAACTCAGTGCGGTGCGGTTGAAGTTGTATATTTAGCAAGAGGTATTCATCCTTTTAGAAAAAACAAAAAGAGTGTAGAGGGCTGGGTTGTTTCACTTTCAAAACAAGTTCAAAGAGATGTAGCTCAGGCTAAAATTTTATACTATCTACGACCGGATTGGATAGAAAAAATTGTGATGAGCCTTGGAAGAAGCGATAGTCCAGAAAGCGGAGTTATTGATTTTATATTAGTTAAAAATGTACTTGGAGGGTTGAGTAAGATTGGGTTTAAAAGTTGCGACCAAGGCAGAGATAAATTTCAAGGTGCTTCACTTGACTTTGTTTGGTTTGATGAAGAGCCTCCCTATGATATTTATCAAGAATGTAGGATGAGAGTGCTTGATAAATGTGGAATGGTTTTTGGTACAATGACGCCGTTAAAAGGTTTAACTTGGGTGTATAATGAAATATACTTAAATGATAAAAATGACCCTGAGATATGGTGTCAACAAATGGAATGGGCGGATAATCCATTTTTGGATAAAAAAGAGTTAGAAGCATTGACTTTGTCTATGAGTGAAGAAGAACTAGAAAGTAGAAGATATGGAAAATTTACAAGCACTGGTGGACTGGTATATAGTGAATTTGATGAAAATGTACATGTAATAGAACCTTTTAATGTGCCACTCGAGTGGTATGATAATATCTCCATTGACCCAGGGCTTAATAATCCTCTTTCAGCACATTGGTATGCTGTGGATTTTGATGGAAATGTATATGTAATTGCTGAGCATTTTGACAAAGGAAAAGATGTAATTTTTCATGCTCAAAAAATAAAAGATATTTCCAAAAGATTGAATTGGCATTATGCTAATAATGGAAAACTTTGTGCACTGATTGATAGTGCTGCAGGTCAACGTACACTAGCTAGTTCTAAAAATGTGGTTGAATTATTTTATGAAAATGATATTATAGTAAATCCCAAAGTAAATAAGGATTTGTTTAGCGGAATTTCTGTGGTTAAACGTTATCTTAAAGACGGAAATGGTCAAGCACATCTTTTTATATTTAAAACTTGTGTTAATTTAATTAGAGAAATTAAGGGCTATTGGTGGGGAGATGGTGATAATCCAGTTAAAAAAGATGACCATTGTTTGGATGAAATGAGATATTACCTCATGACTAGACCTCAGCTTGGGGTTAAAGCTGAAACTAAAAGTGCTATACAAAAAGATAAGGAAAAGTTAATAAGAGGACGAAGAAATTTTGTTAGGTAGGGGGCGGAAAGCTAAAGCCAAGTAGGCTTTACCAAATTGCATATATGCAATTTGGAGCAATGCTCGGATTTATCCGAGCATAGCGCTTTCCGCCTTATTTGTTTCACGCCCAAGTTTAGCAAAAATTAAAAATAATTCGCACGCAATAAGATAAAATGTGGAAAAATAAAATATTTTGCAATTTATTTGGAAAAATAATATAAATATGTTATCTTTGAGTTAAAGGAAAAGTAAAATGAAAAAAATATTTTATAGTATATTTTCTTTAATAATTATGTTTTCAGCAGTTGCAGGAATTTCATTATTAACTACAACTGAATTTTTGCCATTCAATGCTAACGGAGAGGAAACACAAAAAGAAACTATTTTTGTTTCAAGTTCAGACCAATTTATATCAGCACTCAATAACATAGAAAACTTTAATAATAAAAAAATTGTACTAGAAAATGATATTGATTTTGAAGGTAAAACATTTACACCAAGCTTAGAGCTTTTTACAAGCGACTTTGATGGCAATGGTTTTACAATATCAAATATAACTTTAGCACCAGCATTAAATGCTTTTGGACTTTTTCCAAAAACAAGTGGCTCAAATATAAAAAATCTAAAACTTGATGGAAATATAATCTTTGATATTACCTCAATTAAAGATAGTCATTATAGTCAACTTTATATGTCGCCATTTGTAGGATTTGCCGAAAATACAATAATAGAAAATTGTGAAATTGATACAAATGCTGTTATTAAAACAAAAACGATGGATGCTGAAAAAGAAAGCTTTGAGCTAGATAGAAAAACAAATTTTGGACTATTTGCTGGCAGTGCAAGAAATAACACTTTGATAAAAAATTGTATTGCAAACAATCAAGAAAATATAATATTTGAACTTGCTTTTCAAGAGGAAGGTAAAATTTATATTGGCGGTGTGGCTGGAAGTTTAATCGATTCAAATGTTATCTATTCAATTTCATATTCAAATTTTTATCTATCAAACTATTTGGACAAAGCAACAATCTCTCTTGGTGGAATAGCTGGATATGTTGAAGGAAATAAAACTTCAATATACGACACTTTGTTTTTAGGTGACTTATCAAAAGAAAATGACTTCAATGACAATAAACTCTTCTTTGGTTCTATAGTAGGCGAAGTTGTAGATAAAACAAAAGGTGAAGTTCCTAATTCAGGAAATATAAGCTATTCATATTATAATAATCAAACTTTTACTGCTTTTGGAAAACAGAATGAATATAAAATTGAAAATTCCGATTATATTACATACAAAAAAATTGATAGTGAATTTATCAAGGATGCAAATAATTGGTATCAAGGCAGTGAAAAGTGGGATTTTGATACCACATGGTTGATATCTAATTCAAAATTGCATTTGCAAGTATTTCAAACTTTCAATTTTTCATTTAATACAAATCTAGATCTTGGCGGAATAATAGGAACAGCCGAGTTTAAAAAAATGGAAAATACAACTGCAGTAGTAGAAGAGGAAGAACAAGTTATAAGCCAATTTAAATATGGAGA
>CARFEX010000090.1 GCA_948971535.1 uncultured Eubacteriales bacterium
CACAAAACCTATATCCACAATGGGGACAATACACACTTAATATAGATGCAAATGGGGGAAATTATCCTGTTAACTCGGTATCTAGCACTGCAGGTCTTAATGTAAAACTTGGCATACCAACACGAGAGGGTTATAAATTTCAAGGCTGGGTAATGGACTCTGGTGTAGATAGTGGTTCACTTTCTACTCTTGGTACACCGATTGCTGAAACGGATGATAAATTTTTTAGGAATGGCAATAATGGCTTGGTTACATGGGGTACAAACATTACCCAGTCTAGAGTGCAAAGCCCTGATGACCTTGATTTTAATTGTTCCGATTATATCAATAGGTTTGAGATTTCTGCACCAAACACGAGAGCAGGGTTTGTGACAAATAATGGGAAAGGAACTCCGCCAACACCTAATACTACTTTTTATACAGTTGTCCATGCCAAACTATCTCAAGGAGCTCAAATAGTTGCAGATTTGAATGGAGGCGCAGATAGTGTAAATTTGTGGTGTTTATCTAATGGTTATCATAATTGGAGAACTAGTGATAAAAGTGATGGAATCTGGGAAACATATGTAGCACGTTATGTAGTCAAATCTGGACAAACAAATTATCCAGGACTAAATTATTGGCTGACGGTTTCATCAGAATTATCAAACATTACTATAGATGTAGCATATTGTGCGGTATATAATGGAACAGCAGTTACAGACGCAGGTTTTAATAATGGGAAAATAGACCAAACAGAAACAACATTCACCTTTGGCACTAAAAATGCAACTATTCGAGCACTTTGGGTGGAAGATTATTGGACTTATTATTCAAAACAGCCTAGTGGAGATGGCACTGAATTTAATCCATACAAGATAAAAAATGGAGAGGAACTCGCATGGCTGGATAGTAAGTCAGATAAAAATAAATGGTATGTTTCTATTGAAAATGATATTGATTTGATAGAGCACAAATGGTTAACTATAAGTACTTTAAATAATACTGGATATTATGATTTAAAAGGCAATAACCACAATATCAAAAATATGTTTATAGAATATAAGGGTGGTAGAATATCAGAATTTGGAATAGGTTTATTTGGGTTAATTGATACAAATTCTTATATTAAAGATTTAAGTGTGTATGGAAAAATAAATATATCGTCTATAGGTGTTAGTGGTGCCTCTGTTGGAGGGATAGCTGGCTCGGCTTGGTCAGCATCATTAACTAATGTTAATAGTTATATTGATTTTAACGTAGCAAACAATGTGATATGTACAGTAGGTGGAATTGTAGGGCAAAGTCATAGTTCTATATTTACTAATTGCAACAATTATAGAAATATTATTAATAATCAAAATGATAATGATGCGCTATTAGGCACTGGAGGAATAGTAGGACGAGATTGGTCACCTCCTTCTACAACAAAAATTAAACATTGCTATAATTATGGTATCATTGAAGGACTAGATAATATAGCAGGAATAATAGGAGAAAGTAATGGTGCAACTATAGAGAATTCTTCAAATTATGGTAGCATTAAAGGTCGAAACAGAGTAGGTGGAATTGTAGGAGGTTTTAAGGCGACTACAATTAACCATTGTTACAACTTTGCGGATATAATTGCAACTGGAGATGTAGGTGGAATTGTTGGCCGTATTGACAATGAAACTAATGGTAAAATTGAAAATTGTTTAAATGAAGGTGACATATCTTGCGAAGGTGTAACAGGTGGATTAATAGGCTCTCAAAGTAGTAAGAATATAATTTTGAAAAATAGTTATGCTTATTGCAAAATTCTTATAACACGAACCGATAGATGTGCTGGAGGATTGGTTGGTTATAGTAATACTTTAGAAGGTAATGAATATTCAAATTGTTTCTTTATAAGTTCTGGTACATGTTCAAGTTATGTGGACCCGTTTTACGGAACGAAATATGGAAATTATTCTTCAATATTTAATAGTTGTTATTCGGTTATAAACAACAATAAAAATTACACAAAAGGTGATTTTGAGACATTCCAAATAGCAGGAAATTTAAACGATGGATATCCAGTCATGAATGGATTGTTCAATGTATTTGAAGCAAATGGAAGTGCAGTTCTCAAATTCTTTACTGACAATGGGTTTATTAAACTAGGTTAAAAGATAAGCAAAAAACAGCTTATCTTTTTTTTAATTTAATTTTTTTGTATCTTTTTTATTATTTTTATGGTTATTTTGTTGTTAATATTGGAATTATTTTTTTGTTTAATATTGACTTTAGCCCGTTAAGGTGATAAAATTAAAAGCATAAAAGGGAGTTATTATGAGAAAAGTTTATCTTGACAATGCGGCAACAACCTATGTTTCAAGTGAAGTTATGGCTGAAATGTTGCCTTGTTTTAATACTATTTATGGAAATTCTAGTTCTATCCATAGCTTTGGTAGAGAGGCTAGTTCTATTGTTGACCGTGCTCGTGATAGAGTGGCTCATGCTATAAATGCTAATAAATCTAACGAAATTTATTTCACTTCAGGTGGTACTGAAGCTGACAACTGGGCAATAAAAGGTATTGCTCATGCCTATGCTAGCAAAGGTAAGCACATTATCGTAAGTTCTATTGAACATCATGCAGTCCTTGATGCTTGCAAACAACTTGAAGATGAGGGGTTTGAAATAACTTATCTTCCTGTTGATAAATATGGTATTGTAAATATTGCAGATATCCTTCATGCAATCAAAAAAACAACTATTCTTATTTCTATCATGACTGTAAACAACGAAGTTGGTACAATTCAAAATATTAAAGCAATAGCGAAAACTGCACATGAGTATGGCATAATTTTCCATACAGATGCTGTTCAAGCTATTGGCGCCGTAAAAATCGATGTTCAAGATATGGAAATCGATGCAATGAGTATGTCAGCACACAAGATTTATGGACCAAAAGGTGTTGGTGCTTTGTATCTTAAAAATGGTATACAAATTGAGCCTCTTATTATCGGTGGAAATCAAGAAAGAGCCAAGCGTGGCGGAACTACAAACGTTCCTGCTATTGCAGGTTTTGGAAAAGCTATCGAAATTGCTGTAAGGGACCTTTCTATAAATCAACAAAAACTCAAAGTTGTTCGTGAATACTTTGTTACTATGGTGAAAGAGAGAATACCTTATATTCAAGTTAATGGTCATCCTCATCAAAAAATATCAGGCATAGTTAATATTTCTTTTGAAATGATTGAAGGTGAGTCAATCCTTATGCTTCTTGACCTTGAAGGTGTTGCAGTTTCAACTGCTTCAGCTTGTACTTCAAATGCCCTTGAACCATCACATGTTCTTAAAGCTATGGGAATAGAAGATGAACTTGCACAAGGCGCAATTAGATTTTCATTTGGAAAAAATATTTCAAAGAGCGATATTGATTATGTTTTAGAAGTTCTTGAAAAGGCTGTTTCAAAACTTAGAAGCATTTCACCAATAACTAAAGCAGGGAGGAGATAATTATGTATAGCAAACAAATTATTGATAGATTTCAAAATCCAAAAAATGCAGGTGGTCTTCGTGGTGCAAATGGTGTTGGCAAAGTTGGCAATGCAAAATGCGGAGATATTATGAAAATGTATCTTCTTATCAATGAAGACGAAGTTATTGAAGAAGCAAGATTCAAAACTTTTGGTTGTGTTGCAGCTATTGCATCAACTGACGTAGCTTGTGACCTTATCAAAGGCAAAACTATAGAAGAAGCTTTAAAAGTTACTAACCAAGATGTTTACAAACTTCTTGGAACAATGCCTGCTCATAAAATTCATTGCTCAGTGCTCGCACAAGAATCAATTCATTCAGCTATTGAAGACTATTATAAAAGAAAAGGCAAAGAGAATAAAAATATTTAATTTTAATATCTTTTTATCAGTCTTATAAGTTAAAACAAAAACTTCGGTCTAACAGCCGATTTTTTGTTTCT
>CARFEX010000091.1 GCA_948971535.1 uncultured Eubacteriales bacterium
GTTTTCAAAGCTATTACTTTTTTTGTTTTTGGCTTTTCTTCTTTTTTATCTTCTTCAACTTTTTCGTTGTTTTCTAAACTTTTTGTTTTGGTTACAGTTACATCACTTTCAACTTTTTCTTCTTTATTATTTAAAGATTTGGTTTTTGAATTTTCGTCATTTCCCTTTTCTTCATTGTTTTTTGTCACTTTAAGCTTTGACATAAGTTCATTGTAAGAATTTACTATACCTTGATATTCGCTTTCAGTAATTATACCTTCTGCCAAAAGTTTTTGACCTTCTTTTACTTTCTTTTCATAGCTTTCAATCTTTTGTTGACGTTCAAGTTCTTCACGATATGCCTTTTCTTTTTGGCGTTGTTCTTCTTCTCGCTTTGTCATAATTTTTGCAATTTCGTCAGCAGACTTGCCTTCCATAAGCATATCTATTTCAGCTTTATTTATTGTTTCTTTTTCAAGCAATAGGTTTGCCATATTGTTCAAGAGAGAAACATTATCTGAAAGAAGTTTCTTTGCCCTCTTATAATTATAAGCGAGAATTTCTCTGATTTCATCATCAGCCTCAGCTGCAAGTTTTTCTGAAAAATCACGTTTTTGTTGATAATCTCTTCCTATAAACACTTGCTGGTCTGAGCCAAGTGAAAGAAATCCTATTTTTTTACTCATACCAAAGTCATAAACCATTGCATGAGCGAGTTTTGTTGCTTGATTGATATCTGCTGATGCTCCGCTTGTTATATCCTTGAAAATAATTTCTTCGGCAAGCCTACCACCCATACACATTGCAATATCATCCATGAGAAAATTGTATGAGTAATGTGCGTTGTCATTTTCAGGTCTTGTCATAGTATAACCCCCTGCATTGCCACGAGGTATAATTGACACTTCTTGAACTTCATCACAATTTGGGAGCAATCTTGCAAGGATTGCATGACCTGCCTCATGATATGCAGTAATTTTCCTATCCTTTTCTGTTACAAGTCTACTCTTTTTCTGAGGTCCCATTGTAACTTTGTTAATTCCTTCTGTTATATCAGACATTATAATTTTTGGTCTACCCTCACGTGCTGCTAAAATTGCTGCTTCATTTAGCATATTTTCGATATCAGCACCAGTAAAGCCAACTGTAATTTTTGCTAAAGTTTTGAAATCTACACTTTCATCTAGTGGTTTATTTCTAGCATGAACTTTGAGTATACCCTCTCTTCCTTTTACATCTGGTGGATTAACATAAATTTGTCTATCAAATCTACCTGGACGCATTAATGCTGGGTCAAGCACATCACTTCTATTTGTTGCGGCAAGCACAATTATACCTTCGTTTGCTTCAAAGCCGTCCATTTCTACGAGTAGTTGATTGAGAGTTTGTTCTCTTTCATCATTACCGCCACCAAGACCTGCGCCACGTTGACGACCTACGGCATCAATTTCATCTATAAATATTATACATGGTTTATTCTTTTTAGCTTGGTCAAAAAGGTCTCGCACTCTGCTTGCACCAACACCAACGAACATTTCTACAAAGTCTGAACCACTGATTGATATAAATGGCACATTTGCCTCACCTGCTACAGCTTTTGCAAGGAGTGTTTTTCCTGTACCTGGTCTACCAACTAAAAGCACTCCCTTTGGTATTCTTGCACCAAGTTCTGTGAACTTTTTAGGATTTTTTAAAAACTCTACTATTTCTTTAAGTTCTTCTTTTTCTTCTTCAGTTCCAGCAACATCATCAAATCTAACCTTGCTAGTTGTATAAGCTTTTGCTCTACTTTTTCCAAAAGCCATAGAATTTTTATTGGCTCCAGAAATCATTTTATAAATCATATAGATTAAGAAAATGCCAAAGCAAACATACAATATTGGGTAAATGATATTCCAATAATTTATTCCTGGTGGAATAGTATCATAATCGATACTAATGTTCGCCTTTTTTATTTCTTCTATCAAATTATCATAAATTGCACTATTATAATAGAAATGATAATCGGCTACATTTGGGAAAACATCCTTATTTTTTGAACCTTCAACCAAGATATATCCAATTTGGCTACCCTCCTTGAAAACTATTTTGGAAATAACTACTGTTTTATCATCCTGAGTTTTATATTCTCCTTTAATCATTTCTACAACTTCGCTTGATTGAAGTGAAATTCCTGTAGAGCCATTATTGGTAAAAATAAGCACACATAGAAAAATCGCTATAAGCAATACAAAAATATATGATATTTTAAATCCTGATTTTTTCTCGTTCAAAATAAAGCCTCCTTAATAAAATACTGTCAATATTCTAACATAATTTTGAAATTAACACAACAAGAAAAAGGTCTTTTTGTATAATTTATAGTATTTTATTTAATTAGCTTGAACTTTTATAACCAATTGAAAATTTATAAAGTTTAAAAAATCTTCTGGGTCATCGAGATTTTCAAGAAATTTATCAAAATTAGCTCTATCATTCTTTTTAAAATATTCATAAACGCCTATTATATCAGTTTTGTTTTTGCGAAGAACAGAAAGCATTTTAGCATAGTCTTTTTTTAATTTTCCCTGCAATTTTTGTTGTACCTTTGGTGTAATTTTACTTAATTCTGTCAAAAGTATATCCTCTTTCCCAGACGATTGCATTTCTAGAAGTTCAAGGTCTAGTATCACATTGGTGCAATATATAGGGCAACCATTTTCAAACTTTGAACTTGTCAATACCTTTTTTTCTCGTATTGCATATGTTAAGTCTGCATCTGTATAACTTTCATCATTTACATGCTCTATTCTAATAGTTTGGTCCACAGCATCAGGGTTTATTAAGTTAAGGCTATTGAGCATTTCTTCACTCAATTTTTCTACCATTTTGCCTTCACGTATCAACATTGTGTCAGCTCTATTTACTATCTGCTTTTTAGTTGTAGGTTCTCCTCCACTACTGCCTTCACTTCCTCCGTTTCCGCCACCACTACTTGCACCGCCTTTGCTTTCACCTGATGATTGTCCACTTTCACCAGTGCTGATAACGGCATCAACTGATGATTCTTCAATCTCTTCAACACTTAAATATCCAATAAGAGAAGATTTTATTGGGCTATAATATCCCTTATAAAATGCTTCTAACGATGTGTCAGTTAAATATACTTTTGATGAATTATATCCTACAAGATTTTCAAGTTTTAAACCTAAATCTTTATCCAAACTTTGTGTTGTAATTAAAAATTCTTTTACTTTTGCGTTAGTTGCAATTAGCACAGTATTTTCAGAAAGAGATGCTACTCTACCTAGATAGTCTAATGTTTTCGATAAATCCTCTTTTAACAAACTTTGACCAAGAATTGTTGTTTTTGCATGAGATAAACCTATATCTTTGCCTAGATTTAGTTGTGCTTTATATATAGCTTCTGCGATTGACTTACCTTTTCCTGATACAACCGAATTTGTTTCTTTATATGTTTGATTTGGTGTAGGAATAAATGTAAGAAATGACACCTCATAATCATCTTCAATTTTTTCTATGCCGACAGCTGTAACTATAGCTCTATTCTTATTTTCACCTGGAGAAAATACCGCAACAGGCGTGAAAAAAATCAAGATTAAAATAAAAATTATTAGCATTGGTGTCTTTTTTAGTGCATTAAAAAATCTCATTGTGGCACCTCGCTTTTTATAGATGTTTTTTCCATTTCACGACTTTGTTTTTGCTGTTTAATTTGAGGTAATTTTACTCCCTCCCCCGACTGATTAATTTTATCGTCTGCTTTTAATGTATCGCTATTATTATCATTTCCTTTTGAAATATCACTATTTGTATTTTCCTCTTTTGAAGTATCACTATCACTCAAAATTAAGGGTTCATCATTTTGCACTCTTCCATGCTTTTTAAAAGAAATACAAAACAACATAAATGG
>CARFEX010000092.1 GCA_948971535.1 uncultured Eubacteriales bacterium
TAGCATAATTAGCACCAGCAGCACCAACAAGCCCCATGATAAGATATAAAACAATGGCAATAGTATCAAAAATATTTCCCATCCAAGTATAATCAGTACCTGTAAAAATGCCATTCCATCCACTAGCTAACATATTTAAAAATTTCATACAAAATTCCTCCTTCGATGTGTTTAATATAACACATTGAAAAAATAATGTAAAATAATTTTAAGAAATTTATTTACATTTTTTTAATTTGTATAAAATTAGTTTAATTTTTTTTTAATCTAATTTAAAAATATATTTAAACTATTGATAAATGCAGTAGGCTTTGTTCCATCAGCAAGTTGTCCATATATATTTTTGTGTCCCATAAAAGCATAAACAATTTCAGGTAACAATAGGTTGAAGAATAAAACAAGAGCGATAGTTACGCCAACAGCAATAAGAACAGTGATTAAGTGTTTTTTAGCATCGTCACGTTTACCTTGTTCCTCAGCACGAGCAAGTTGAACACCTAAGTAGATAGCATAAATAGCACCAGCAGCACCAACAAGCCCCATTATAATATATAGAACAATAGAAATAGTACTAAAAATACTTCCCATCCATGAATAATCTGTTACACCTGAAGGAAGTGGTTTTGATGTGTCCCAAGGTTTTTGGGTAGACGGGTCTATGTATTGAAATATGCCTTCCCATGAAATTAACAATTTTGAAATCAAGTTCATTTTATCCTCCTAAATATCTAGAGGCAGTATATCATGCGGGGGGGGGAGTCAACTTTTTTCAAAGCTTTTTTGAAAAAAAGTCGAAAAATTTTGAAAAAAAATTTTTCGACAATTTTTGCTAATATTTATTTTAGAAACTTAAACCAGGACAGGTGTTGTGGTTACAGCCACATCCGCCGTTATTATTTTGTCCATTGAGGGCGAGAAGTAGCAAGAGTAAAAAGTTTGTATTGGTGTTTAAATTTGAGTCGGTAGCCGAAGTTATTACCGATAAAAGTAATACAAATAGCAAGTTTTGTGTGTTGTTCATTTTTAAATCCTCCTTTTCAACAAAAAAATAAAAATCTTCGCAAAATAAATCATTTTTTTATTTTGGTTTTTTCATTTGTTTTTGGCACAATATCCTCGTAAAGTTAATTTACATAAGTTATATTATCGGAAGCCGAACTTGCTTGCAAGTGTGAGACTGATGATAATACATACTATAGGAAGCCATGTTTATTTGCGAAAAACGTTAGCTTTTAAGAATTTGAAATCTTATTTAAATTCTTACTTCCTATTGATATATATGTGTATTTAAAAAAAAGTGTGAAGGAGTTATTATGCAAAATAAGTTTTTATTATTAACCGAAAGAAATAAAAGAGATATTTTAGGAAGTATGCCTGACGAACGTGATATATCAAAGCTTGCTGATTATTTTCAAAATTTTTCAGATTCAACTAGGATTAAAATTTTATCCTGTCTTTCTATGATGAATATGTGTGTTAATGATTTATCTACAATTCTTGGTATTAATCAAACAACAATATCTCATCAGCTTAAGCAGCTTAAAGACCAAAATTTGGTTACATATAAACGTGATGGCAAGATACTTGTCTATGGATTAACCAATCAAAATGTAAATGAAATAATGTTATATGCAATCAATGCCTTTTAATATTTGACATTTTTAGTTTGAAGTGGCATACTTACATGGATGGAGAGTGAGTATGAAAAGAACAATTGATACTTTAAACGAAATGTCTTTTATTTTGCCTGAAGGTTATACTCTTGTGCATGATACCTACAAACTTGCAAATGGACAAGGCTTTATAAATTTGGAAAATTATCTTTCACAAAATGGCAAAGTTATATCACTATTTGCAGTACATCGTGACCCAGATGAATTCTTTGCCAGTTATGAAGCATTAACGAATGACTTGAATAAATTAGATAAAAACTATCAACTTGAAAAGAACATAAAACTCACATTGGGAGATTTTGTTTTTCCAACCTATATAATAAAGGGCTTGGCGAGAGAAATAATATATACAGTTCAAGTTTTTGTTAATTGTGGAGATTGTTTGGGTTGTTTTATGGTTACTTTAAATGATTATTGTGGCAACTTTAAAGAGGCTATAAAAACAGATGAACAGCTCATTGCACTCGTAAAACTTTTAAGGACTATAGAATGAAAAAGATGTTATTACATAGTTGTTGCGGACCATGTTCAACTCAAGTAATAGATGTGCTAAGAAATCAATTTGATATAAAAGTGTATTATTTTAATCCTAATATTGATTGTCTTGAAGAATATAATCATCGACTAGAAGAGCAAAAACGATATTGCAAAGAGGTAGGCATTGATGTATTGGAAGAGATATATAATCCTCAAGAATATTATTCTCTTATCAAGGGTCATGAACAAGATAAAGAGGGTGGAGAGCGATGTTCAATTTGTTTTAAGTTGCGTTTGCAAAAAACTGCTCAAAAAGCAAAGTTGCTAGGTTTTGATATATTCGCTACAACCTTAACAGTAAGTCCACATAAGAATAGCCAAGTTATAAATGCTATTGGCGAAGAAATACAATCAAAGGAAAAAATAGAATTCTATTCTGGCAATTTTAAAAAGCAGGATGGATATAAAAAAAGCATAGAGTTTTCTAAAAAATATAATCTTTATAGACAAAACTATTGTGGTTGTATTTATTCAAAGGTAGAAAGGGGGTTGACTTGTGGAAGCGAAAAAACTAAGGTATGAATATTTTAAAGATGAACGAGATATGGACATTGCACGTAGTGCTTTAAAAAAACTACTTACAATTTCTAGCATAATTCTATCTATTTTTCTTTGTCTTTGTTTATTTTTAGCATGGAACTTTTACATGTTTGGTATCACAGGCTCTAGTATGCAACCAACGTTAAATCAAATAGTAAATGGTCAAGAGGTTAAAAGCCACGTATATATATCTCGACTAACCCCAGTGCAAAGAAATGATATTTTTGTTCTATGGCGTCCAACCGACCCAGAACATAAACAATCAACTATAATAAAAAGATGTATAGCAACCTCTGGTGATTATGTTTCGCTCAAGAAAAATCAAGAGGGCGACTATCACGTTTATTTAAAAAAGAATGGTAGTAATACTATTGAAATGCTGGAAGAAGATTATATATATAGTAAAGAAGATTGGAATTCGTTAGCTTCAAAAGAAATAATAGAAAATGGTAGGAAAACTGAATACGACAATGGTTTCTATCAATTATTTATTAGGGATGAACGTATAGAGATAATAGTCAACAATAAAGAGAGCGATACAGTAAAAAAATTAGAGGATGGAGATTATTATTATAAAGTGCCAGAAGGTTGTTATTTCTATTTAGGTGACCATAGAGGCGTTAGTGCTGATGCGAGAAGCTTTGGCATAGCAAAAACCGAACATATATTTGGTAAAGTTGTTGTTATATATCATGATTTAGGCAATGCTGAAAATAGAACACAGTTTTATTTCCGAAGAGCAAGCAGACTATTTGATTACATTTTTGACCAAATTGTAACTTTTTTCGCTTGGAATTAAGAGAATTTGTTTGGTTTTTACATTTGTTTATGTTATCATAATTGTAGGCAAAAATCGCCAAATTAAAAGGAGACAGGTCAATGGACAAACAACAATTTATTAAAGAATTCGCAGAAAAAGCAAATTTCACTCAAAAAGATGCTGGTATAGCATTTGATGCAATGGTAAAAACTATTGTAGATGTGTTAAAAACTGGAGAAAAAATTAAAATCGCTGGTTTTGGAACATATGAAATGAAATCAAGAGATGCTAGAGT
>CARFEX010000093.1 GCA_948971535.1 uncultured Eubacteriales bacterium
AGCAACAAGATAAGTGCTATCCAATTTGCAATAATCATCTTTACCTCCTTGTATATAGCATGTACAAAAATTTTATTTTTATTGCAAAATGGTAAATTTTTGTTTTGATATGATAATATATTACAAATATTGCTTTATTTCTTTCATTTCATTTTAATTTCGTATTTTTATAATATTCATCAATAGTTCCACCACCAAGACATAATCCCTCTTCATTATATAATACTACATACTGACCTGGAGTTATTGCTCTTTGCGGCTCTTTAAAATCCACCTTGATTTTTTTATCATCTAAAACTGTCACTCGCACCTGTTGGTCAGGTTGACGATATCTAAATTTTGCTAGACATTCAAATTCTTTTTCCTGTGGCTTTTGTGGTATCCAGTTCATTCCGCTAGCATAAAGTCCATCGCTATAAAGCTTGTCATCTTCACCTTGTGATACATATAAGATATTATTTTTTAAATCTTTTTTTATTACAAACCAGCGCTCACCGTTCCCGCCTTTTCTACCTCCTATATTTAACCCTCTACGTTGACCTAAAGTATAATACATAAGTCCGTCATGTCTACCAATTACATTTTCATTTAATTCTCGAATTTCGCCTGGCTGAGCTGGCAAAAACCCTTTTAAAAAATTCTTAAAATTTCTCTCACCGATAAAACAAATTCCCGTACTATCTTTTTTTGTAGCGGTTGAAAGATTTAGTTTACTAGCTATTTCACGCACTTTCGGCTTGTCAATATCTTCAAGCGGGAAAATTACACTTTCAAGTTGTTTTTGATTAAGCTGATTTAAAAAATAAGATTGGTCTTTATTAAGGTCACTAGCTTTTGCTAGATAAAATTTACCATCCTTTTCTATCTTTTTTGCATAGTGACCTGTTGCTATTTTATCTGCACCAAGTCTTAAAGCTTGTTCTAGAAAAGGTCCAAACTTAACCTCACGATTGCACAATACGTCTGGATTTGGAGTTCTGCCATTTTTATACTCTTCTAGGAAATATGAAAAAACTCTATCATAATACTCTTTTGAATAATTTACTGAAAAATAAGGTATTCCTATATTATTGCATACTCTTTTAACATCTTCATAATCTTCTTCCGCAGTACAAGAGCCATCTTTTTCTTCCCAGTTAACCATAAATAGCCCTATTACATCATGTCCCTGTTCTTTTAGCAAATATGCAGCAACAGATGAATCTACTCCGCCACTAATTCCTACAACTATTCTCATTTGATTTTTTCTACCCCCTCATCTTTAAGGTCGATTGCTACTGGAACTTTAAACCGTTTAAGCCCTACTGCCCAAATATCATATATCCATACTAGCAAAACAAAACCAATTATAATACCAAATATTTCCATCCATGCACCATTTGCTAATTGTAAAATTTGTTGGTTGAAAATCACGCAAATTAATGCAAAAAGCATATTTAATGCAAACATAGCGCCACGCAAATATCTACCTACATAGAAACAATGTCCACCTGCCCAGCCCAAAAAGATTGTAATTAAAAACAATCGAATATACTTTACATCACTTGGCAGTTTGTTTGTTTTTATTATATAATTCTTATCATGACGTTTAATTTTTCTTTTTGCGTCTTTATTAGTCGCCATTTCAAAACGTGAAAAATCCAGCTCACATTCTGGGCATTCGGTCATAATTTCAGGCATTTTTATTCCGCATCTTGGGCAGACTTTCTTTTTTATTCTCTCTCGTTTTGCCATTATAGTTATTGTATAACAAAAAAAAGACAAAAAGTCAATTTAATTGCTAATTTGTTGATTATTTTAACTTTAAAATTGATTAATTTGTCTTTCCTGAACTTTTTTCAATGCTTTTATTATAATAAATATACGAAGGTTTATCGTTTGGAACTGCTTTTAAAACCTCTTCAAACTTTAATGCGGATTGGTCATACTCTGCATTATTGTATAGAATTACACCATGTTCAAAGGTGCCTTTTAGAGAAGTTAATTTTTCTCGTTTATCTCTTTTATATACTTCCAAACTTTCAAATATAGATAATTCTGTTCTTTCTGTTTTCAATGACCCTACATATCTATATCTTAAACTATATCGTGCAGGCAGGTCATCAAGAAGTGCTTTTGTAAAAACTATATGAGTTTCCATAAAGTCGCTGATTTTGTCTAATTTAGTTATTAAATTAATATTATCAGAAATTATGCTAGGACTTTTTCTTTCCTCTTCTCCAACGATACCAACCATAACTTCGCCAGTGTGAAGACTCACTCTGGCACTGATACACCCGTCACACTGGCGGGTTCTATTTTCCAAGCTTATAGCTTTTTTTATAGCATGCGCACAATCAAGAGCTCGCTCTGGTCTAGAAAATACTGCTATTAAACCTTCTCCCACATATTTATCCACAAAGCCACCATAGCGCCTTATAAGTGGTGATGCTACTTTAAGATAGGAATTCAAAAAATTGAAATTATCTTCAAGTGACAAGCTTTTCCTCATTTCTTCATCACCTTTAAGTGCACAATATAACAATGTAGCTCTTTTTCTTACCTGATTTCCTAGTTCGAGCTCTGTAACATCATTCTTCCCTAGAAATTTAAAAAACTGTTTTGGGATAAACTTTTGAGTTTCTAATCTTGTTTTTCTTAAAATATTTTCATTTTCACGATATCTATAATTGATTTTATTCATCGAATTTTCAAGACTTAAAAAACTCTTACCTCCGCCAAGCGAAATATCTTCTTCTCGTACTCTACCATCACTAAGGCGTGTCATAACTTTTTCTGCTCGTGAAAGAGGTTTACAAATATAAGCAAACAGGCTATACAAAACAATGCAATAAATTATGCTAATTAATATAGCCCAAAGTGCGGTATTATACCTATTTTCTGCAGACATATTAAGCAGTATTTTTAAGTTTTTTGCCATTTGAGAATTTAGTGTATTTAGATTAACCAAATAATATATTGTTAATCCATAGGCAATAGTCAAAGGTAAAGATGAAAAAAATAAAAGTTTTGATAATGCTAGATTTTTAAGGAATTTAAAATATAATATAGTACCAAAAGTAATAGATAATAATATAAAAACAAGACCTAATATTCCATATACATCATAATTAAAAATAAACCCACCTTCCACTGCCTTAAATTCTTTAACAAGAATTATTCCAAAATATATTGCGGG
Organism: uncultured Eubacteriales bacterium; assembly: GCA_948971535.1. GTDB lineage: Bacteria > Bacillota > Clostridia > Christensenellales > UBA1242 > Caccovivens. Next base: position 3,179 of record CARFEX010000093.1, read on the forward strand.
AACTAAACATACTAAAAATAGAGCTAAAATTATTTTTGTACTAAGTTTCATACCTTTATCTTTTGCAACACATCAAAATATATACATTAAACTATGTATAAACTAACCTAATTCTGCACAATCTATGCTTAGGAGGAAGTTATGAACGAAAATGAAATGTTAGCCAGTTATGTAAATGCAGTTTATCAAAATATTAAAACCGCGTTACAATCTTTGAAAGATATTATGCCAAAGGTTGAAGATGAGGAATTTAAAAAAGAACTTGCAAAGGAGGAAGATGTTTATTTTACTCTTTGCAAAGAAATGGAAATGCTTGCAAAAGCTGAAAATATCGATGGTATCAAGGACAACAACTGGTTTGAAAAAGCTAGACTTTGGGGTTCAATTAATATATCCACAATGGCAGATAAAAGCACAAGACACATTGCTGAACTTATGCTTATAGGTACTTTTATGGGTTATCTAACTTGTATAAAAGACCAAGCAGACCATAG
>CARFEX010000094.1 GCA_948971535.1 uncultured Eubacteriales bacterium
TGTGAGGAAAATATGAAAATTAGTTTATGTATGATTGTAAAAAATGAAGAAGAAGTTTTAGAAAGATGTCTTTCGTCAATTAAAGATATAGTTGATGAAATTGTGATTGTTGATACTGGCTCAACGGATAAAACAATAGAACTTGCAAAAAAATTCACAGACAGGGTGTATTCTTTTGATTGGGTAGATGATTTTTCAAAGGCACGAAACTATGCTTTTTCAAAAGGCAGTTGCGATTATCTTATGTGGCTTGATGCTGACGATGTAATTTTGGAAAGCGAAAAAATAAAACTTTTAGAACTGAAAAAAACTTCTAATCCAAAAGATTGCTATATGATGAGATATGTTACAGATTATGACCAAAATTACAAACCACTATTTTCATTTTACCGAGAGCGAATAGTAAAAAACTCGCCACTCTTTCGTTGGATTGACCCAGTGCATGAGGTTATTATTCCAAGCGGTGAAATAGAATATTTGGATATTGCAGTATATCATTCAAAACCAAAGAGTAGGAGTGAAAAGCATTCAAGCCGAAATTTAGATATTTATCGAAGTTATATAAATGAAGGAAATAGTCTTTCACCACGTCAGCAATTTTATTATGCAAGAGAACTCATGTTTAATAGTCTTATTGATGAGTCTATTTTAGAGCTAGAAAAATTTTTGAAATCAAAGAAAGGTTGGGTAGAAAATAATATTGAAGCATGCCAAAATTTGGCTCGGTGTTATAGGATTAAAAATGAAGATGATAAAGCCTTATTAGCTCTTTTTCAAAGTTTTTGTTTTGCACTTCCAAGGGGAGAAATACTTTGTGAGTTAGCGGAGATATTTATTGGCCAAAAACGTTATGATGAAGCAGTGTATTATCTTAAACAGGCAAGAACTATAAAACCTGATTTAAACAGTGGTGCTTTTATAAAAAGTGATAGCTATGACTTTATTCCAAATCTTTTGCTCTGCGTTTGTTATTATTATAAAGGGGAATTGAAAAAAGCAAGCTATTATCATAAGCTTGCTAAAAAACTAAAACCAAATCATCCAAGTGTAATTTATAATGAGCAGTTTTTTAAAGTTTAATATCATCGAGTGCTTTTATCTTACCTAAGAAGCTCTTTTCAAATTTTTTGCGTTTGAGTCCAACTGCAACCGTGTATTTGCCTTTTCTTGAAAATACAGCAGTAGTTTTCCCTGGCGCATTAGTAAGGTTGACTGCAATGTCAGCCTTTTTTGTTTTAAAGAGTTTTGGCTCAACAAGGTATAGATAAGCACAAGTGTCATTTGTAGCTATACGTTTGTCTTCGTATCCGTGTTCCCAATAATTTTGATAAATATCTTTCAAGAATGCACCTGTGTCATTGTATGTGCCAATTTCATTTACCATACTTTCAGATATCTTACCATCTTGTCTACCAAGTTCACTAGGTATAACTACAAGAGGAATATTAGAGTCAAGAACAAACTTAAATGCTTCTGGGTCTGTGCGAATGTTGAATGATATATGTGGCTTAATACCTTTATGCCCGTAAGGAGAGAACCCTTCAAAAATAATTTGTTTGATGAGTGGTGCACAATCAGGGTGTTTTTTGAGTAGATTACCAACATTAGTATGTGGTCCGAAAAGAATAAGTGTGATTTCATGTGGATTTGCAGTGATGATTTCATACATAGCCTCTACTGCATCCTTTTTGATAGGTTTTGTTTTTGCTTTAGGAGGAATGTAAGTTTCACCCATACCCCATTTGCCATGCAACCATGAAGCATCAGGAGTATCACGATACATGCCTTTATTCATACCTTTGGCAACAGGTGTGTTTTTGCCAAATTTTTCAAGCAAATGAAGCATGTTGTTAGTTGCAATGTCAACATTGATGTTGCCTTTTACAGTGGTATAAAGTTGAACATCAAGTCTATCGTCAAACATTGTGAAAATAAGTGCAGTAGTGTCATCAATCCCAGGGTCGGTGTCAATTATAACTTTTTGTTTTTTATTTTTTTTCATATTATATCTCCAAATATGCTAATTTCAATGTGAATATTATAATAAATTTTTACCAAATAACAAAATGAAATAGCAAAATTTATTAAACTAAACAAAATTAGTATATTCAATTTGGAGAAAATATGTTGTAGTGATATAATTAATGCGAGAGGAGAGGTGTCAGAGTGGTCGAATGAGCTGGTCTCGAAAACCAGTGATGTGAAAGCATCCAAGGGTTCAAATCCCTTCCTCTCCGCCAATTGTAACATAAATCGAACACCTAAAAGTTTGATTTGGGTTTGTTTTTTGTTATAATTCTTTTAAGGGGTGGTTTATGCAAGAATATGAACATAGTTTTAAAGTTAAAAATATTGAACCGTTTATTGATTATTGCAAGAAAAATGGATATACTGAAATTTCCATTTCTATTCAAAATAGGAAGGTGTTTGAAAATAAACACAATCCAAAATTGATTTAACGCTTAACAATTAATGAGATTAACAATAAATCGCAAATCAATTTAGATTTTAAACTTTCAGGAAAAGAAATTGACGGTAAAAAATTATCTAAAGAATCAGAAAGCTTAATACTATCAAAAAAAGATGTTAATGTTGTGATGTCTATGCTTGATATATTAGATTTTAAATTGGTTGCCGACAATTTTAGAACAAGATATGTTTATGAGAAAAACAATATAATTTTTGAAATAGATGACTACACTGTTCCAAACATGAAAGTTGTTGCTGTTGAAGGTGATGAGTTATATGTTGAAGCTTTGTGTACAAAAGATTTACAGCCTCTGCTTAAACAATATAATATTGAAACGATTTAAGTTGCATTTATTCCGCAAAAAAACAAGCAATCAAATTTGCTTGTTTTTATTTAGAAATTAGAGCAATAACACGAATTAAAAGGGTGTTTTCTTTAGGGATTAGAGGGATAATATGAATGAAATGAGTGTTATTCTTTTTTCTTTTTATTATATTTAAAAGTTGAAAGGGCAATCAGTATTTGTGAAGGCATATAGAAAATCCATGCTCTTGTTCCTGTTAAAAGTGAGTCCAAGAATGGTGATGTTGCAAAGTCGAAATAGATACCTTTGGCAGACGACAGTCCAACAATTATATCGCACATAATAAAAATTAAAAATGCAAAAAACATGCCAAAGAATAAAATAACAAAAGTTAAATTAAAAAACACAAAAGAAATAAAAAATCTTAATAAAAATTATAAAAAAATAACGCAATTAAAATCATGAAAAAACTTGTAGACATAGATTCTACAAGTTTATTTTTAATAGCATTTTCAGTGCATTTATCATAGCTGGCTTTGCATTTGGGTCTTTCTGTCCAGGTAGTACTGCATGCAAAATCATAGGAAGCAAAAGGTTGATAAATAAAACTAAGATTAAAAGAACAGCAACGCCAACAATAGTATTTTTAAGTCTTTCTGTAGCTTTCTTTCTAGCATCTTCACTCTCTGCTTTTGCAAGGTTAACTCCAAGAATAATAGCATAGACTGTACCAGCACCGCCAACACAGGCTAAAATAACATAAAGAATGGTAGGAAGTACTGCATAAACATCATTTAGCCAAGCATATCCTCCATAAAATTTATTAGGATCCAAGTCTGTTGCATCTAGTAAAAGATTAATGAAATTCATAAAATCTCCTTTT
>CARFEX010000095.1 GCA_948971535.1 uncultured Eubacteriales bacterium
AATATATAGAGAGGTATTTTATGAAGAAGATAAAATTATTTTTAAAATCAACCATTTTATCATTTATGTTACTTGGTTTCTTGGGTGCAGGTTTTTTGGCTTCCCCTTCTTTTTTCAACGATGACAATACTGCAAATGGTGAAGTTTTACAAGCTCAAAACATTTCTAACCAGTTGCCTGAGTTTGTGGAGTTTACTCCTACCTCTGCTTCAATCTCAAAGGACAAGACAACTTATCTTCTCTCAGATAACGGCAACTTTAACCTTAGTATAGCAAACGATGAAATTGATGCCAAATTTATAGAAAATAACGGAACTCAAAGAACTGGTCAAAACTATGCTTATCAACCCGATAAAAATAATACCTCTAAATATTATTACTTTGATTTCCAAAGCTCACTTTCTCTCTACTATAACATGACAAACACTCAGGTTGAAAATTCAAAGCCTGAAGAAAACCTTAACTTATTGTTTGGAGAAAAGATAACATCCTTTACTAGTGCTAAGGAAAATGGAGTTCCTATTCAGTCTAACCCTTCAGTAATACCTCTTAACCTTTCAATAACTTTCAAACTAAATCCAAATATTGAAAGTGGCTGTAAGGTTAGCAACAATGAAATAGAACTTAAAGAAGCTGGTATTTACACAATAGCTATTCCTTACTTTTCATATTACACTGAGGACGGAGTTAATTTCTCTTCAAGCAATGATACAATCTCTTATACTTTTGCAGTATTTAATTCTGGTACATATTTTAATAGAACTACAGGTATTGCAAACGTTGAGCCTTCAAACAATTTTCAAACAACATCTATGCCTACATCTTCAGTTTATTCAAGAACATATTTTTATAACTTTGCTTCTGCTAATAGCATAACTGAAAATAATAAAATTAAACTCCCTACATATTCATTTGACCCTAGCAAATATCAACTTGAAATAACTTATACTGACAAAGATGAACGCAAAAGCTTTGTTTTTACTAAATTTGACTTTGACGAAAAAAAGATACTTTTCTTAAATGCTGATGGGCAAGAAGTAAACGATTTATTTTTGCTTTCAAGGTATGATAATAATACAGGTCTTGCAACACTCACTTTCAAAAATGTTGGTATATATGAATTTAAACTAAATTATACTTACATGATTGAAGGCGAACTTTACAACCTTCCTTTTGAAAACATGGAAGAGTCTAGCATAACTATCAATACAAAACGTCAAAGAGTAATCTTGTATGGATATCAACTTTTCTACACTGACTATGACAATAAAAATGAACTTACTGGGACAACAGAACAAAAAGAATTTAATGAAATAAATGAAGAAGCTTCTATTTTAGAACAGTTTGCAGATATCACACCTTTTGTTAGCAAGAAAATGGGCTTTACTGCTCAAAACCCTTCACAACAAAATAATTATACAATTGAAAGTCTTTGGGAAGCAACACAATTTGCTATTGAAGAAAACAATCTTGAACCTGTTTCTACAAATCAACCTCCTATTAAATACTTGACAAATGCAAACTTGCAAAACTTGTTAAGTGACAATACAGACCTTTCCGGCATCTACAAAAAAGAAAATGGTAAATGGAGCAACACTCCATCAAAATTCTATGGCTTTAATGAGAATAGTGCTGGAACTTATGCAGTAATTATACAATACACCTATGATAACTATCTCTCAGTAAATGGTGCTGGACAATCTAAAAGTTATAATTATCAAGTTTTCTATTTCACTATCGAAAGCAAAACCCCAACAGTTTCTGTTCTTACTGATACTTCATTTGCAGAAGTTTACACCAAAGGATATACAAATCAAGGTGTTTACATAATTGATAACTCTTCATCTTCTCTCTTTGATGCATCAGTTGAAATAACTCTTTCTGCTTATGACTATGTTGCTAAACGTTATTTTTACCAAGACAGAAATATAAAGGACTTGAATAGCATTGCAGGAATGAGATATTATGCTGATAACTTAACTATTGAAAATACTGATATTGAAAATGTAACAGGACTTTATATCCCTAACGATAGTCCTTATGCTAACGCCAAATTCACAATTAAAATTAAGTCGGAAACAATTTCAACACCTAGCGAAAGAAGTTTCACTATTGATACAACAGATATTCAAAATTTAATGGCTAGAAATGTTGATGCAACATCTAGTTCTAATTATTCTATTGACAATCAAGTAACATCTAACAAAACCAATCGCTCAATGATTTTCTCTTGGAGTGAAAAAGTTAGCGGTGCACCTACTTATGGATATTATAGATTTATTCCTATGGAGGAAATCAAATATTATAGCTCTGGCGACAACAATCTATTGTTGTACAGCTTGATTGTAAGAAATAAGACTGTTGCTACTAATTACTCTATTGACCTTAGTAAGTTTTCAAATTGGACATCATATCAAAATACTGTTGATATGAACCAGACTATTGGTGGAACCTATGTTAAATCTGCTTCTGGACTTTATATTATTGAAGTTTATGACGAGGCTGGCAATGCTAACTTTGAAACTTACCTATTGGATAAATCTTCTCCACTATTTGTTCAGAAGAGAGATGAAGGCACTGAAACTTATTCAATCTTCTCACCTTACAACACTCTTCCTATTTCAGAAACCTATGAAGTAACCGTAGAATGGGGAGAGAAAAAAGGTATCATTTTACAAAAGAACAATGACGAAACTCTAAACAAAATATGTACAACATATCAATTTGACAACTTACTTGACGAGCAAAAGTCAAAACTTAGAGATACTTTTAATAAATTCTTGGACGAAAACACCGAGTACCTAGATATTAATGTTAATAAAGGCGATAGCGATGTAGATAGTTATAAGAGTGATTATATAACTATCCCGATTACTGGAACAGTTTTCATAAAAGAATACAACTCAGACGAATATAAAGCATTTGAAAAAAGCAACTATAAAATAGAATTTTTCAAACGAGATACTGAAGGCAATCCTATTGAACCTTTGGAAGGAACTTATCAATTCTTACTAAGAGATGAAGCTAATAGTCAATTTAAAGGAAATGATATCAAAAATTCTTTCTTAAATTATCCTAGTGCTTTCCTTTCAATCAATACTACCAGCGACATCTCTCAAATGAAAATATCTATATTAGATAAAAATGGTGAAGATATAGAATTAAAAAAAGCTGCTTTCTCTCATTCAGGAAATTACTTTAATATAACAGGTGAAGGTATTACTGAAGAAAATGGGATTTTTAGTAAATCCGACATAGTAACAAGTGGACAAAATGCAACTAAAACTGCTCGCTCTTACAAAAATTCTTATTACACTCCTGCAAGAGTGAATAAAACAATTTACTTATCTTATATTCCTTACACAGACGAACTTAGTACAATCGAAAATATAACTTTATACTATTACCCTTATATCAAAGTTTCAAAAATTGTTGAAAAGGTTGATGGAAATGGCAATAAATATTTAGCTAAAAATTATTACTACACCCTCTCTGAAAATGCTACCGAAATATCTGTATTTAAACATGATAGTTCTAAAAACTACGTAGCTGGACAAAAAGAAAGTTTTATTATTTCATTCAATTCTGACAATCTACCAAGTGCAGG